>CAKZMA010000815.1 GCA_937127375.1 uncultured Coleofasciculus sp.
ACTAGGTAAAATAGACGGGTAAAAGAGCTGATTTTAATAGCCTGTTTAGGTGATAGTTCTCTGGTCAAAACATGCCGAAAATCATTTCAAGTGGTGATCTGGATCATTCAGGGCGTCATTTAGAGACTCCAAATCCTTCTAGCATTGAACCTTATGCTACAGTTACAGAGAGCTAATCTCCATACATTAAGAAGTTTTTGGTTATCGGTGTAGCGTCGCGGGGAACATATCAGTTGGGTACGAAATCAGTCTCGTAGGTTGGGTAGAGCGTAAGCGTTACCCAACAGGCTAACTTAGAGTTGGGTTTCGTTCCTCATTAAAGCCAACCCCCGCTTACCAGCAGGGGTGTTGAAAACGTTTCTATGCCTATAGATGTTAATCCAGGTTGTATGAGCCTTTGGGCAATTGTGCTGATAAATCCGGGTACTTACATGTTTTTATCTCGGCTTACTGGTAAACAAAAAGTAGAGGAGGGCAATGCCAGCCGGGATTCCCAGATACGGGGAATAGGTTGAAAGCGTTAGAACGAGTACAATAACATCTAGAAGGTTGTGGAATAAATCGAAGTTGTCCATAATGTAATGTGGAATGGTGATGCACTACTTTTTCATCACAACATACTGCTAACAGGGTTAAAGGGTAGAGCTTGTTGAGTTGTTACGGAGATAGACCTGAGTTATTAGTGGATTAACCGATATTAAAGAATCCCCCTCATATACAGAAAAATGCGGTTATGATATAAAACAGGATTGAGGGTGTGCATAATGACGCGATCGTTCAGGGTAAAGCAAGACTACATCGCTAAAGTTAAATTAGCCGTTCAATACAAGGGTTATCCCCGTCAACAAGATTTAGCAGACGACTTAGGTATGTCTCTTGCCACTGTCAGTAATTTTCTGAATGGCAAATCTGTCTATAATTTAAATTTCCAAGAGATAGCTGAAAAATTAGGATTTGATTGGGCAGAAATTTGCGAAACACCAAACGAGACATCACCTAAATTACGAAAGCCAGAAGTTTATATTGAGCGAGAACCTTATAATTTTCAATATATTGAGCGAGAACCTTACGAATCTCAATGTTATGAATTTTTGGCTAAACCTGGTGCATTAATTCGGATCAAAGCACCTGAGGAAATGGGCAAGACAACGCTCTTAACTAGAGTACTCAGTCGGGTCAATCAGCAAGATTATAAAACACGAACCCTGAGTTTTGAGTTAGCTGATTGTACAATATTAAACGATTTACGCCAATTTTCTCGCTGGTTTTGTGCCAGCGTCGCCAAAAAACTGGAACTTCCCAATAATTTGGATGATTATTGGGATGATATTTTTGGCTGTAATAGTAACACCACCGCTTACTTCCAAGACTATTTACTACCCAAAATAGACAGTTCTTTAGTTCTCGCCTTAGATAATGTTGATCGGGTTTTTGAACATCAGGCTATTGCCGATGACTTTTGCCGCCTTTTACGTGGCTGGTATGACTTAGCCAGACGCAGCGATCGCAATAGTGCTATTTGGAATAAACTTCGCTTAATTATAGCACATTCAACTGAAGTGTATAGTGCGCTCGATGTTAATCACTCCCCTCTAAGTAATGTCGGGTTTGTTATTGAATTAGCCGAATTGACCCCAGAGCAAGTACATAATTTAGCCGAACTGCATGAATTAAATTGGCAAGCTAGCCAAGTCAATCAACTCATGGCAATGGTAGGCGGACACCCCTATTTAGTGAAACTTACGTTGGATTACATTTGCCGTCAGAATATGACTTTGGACTATCTTTTGCAAATAGCACCAACAGAAGCCGGAATTTTTCGTGATCACCTGCGGAAACATTTAGGGACTTTAAAGCAACATCCAGAGTTAGCTGCAGCATTTTATGAGGTAGCCATAGCAACAGAGCCTGTCCAGATTAGTTCAGAACAAGTCTTTAAATTACATAGTTTAGGTTTGGTCAAGCTGCAAGGTAATCAAGTAACACCACGTTGCAATTTATATCGTCAATATTTCCCAGAACGTTTGGGTGTTTAAGGACAGATAGTTTATAATTCATCGTTTTAACATGGCTTACAAATACGTATTTTCCGGAACCTTGCCACTTGATGCGCCCAGCTACGTCAAACGACAGGCAGATGACGAGCTTTATCAGGGACTTAAAAAGGGAGATTTTTGCTATGTATTGAACTCGCGGCAAACGGGAAAGTCAAGCTTACGAGTACAAGTGATGCATCGGCTCAAAGAAGACGGATTTTGTTGCGCTGCCATTGATGTTTCAATGGATGGTACGCAGCGAATTACTCAAGAGCAGTGGTATGCCAGTATTATCCGCCGGCTAGTTCAAGACTTGGAACTCGATGTCAATTTACGCAACTGGTGGCGTGAATATGATATGTTTTCTCCCTTGGGGCGATTTCAAGAGTTTATTGAAGGAATACTATTAACGCAAATTAGGCAAAATATTGTTATTTTTATCGATGAAATTGATAGTGTTCTCAGCCTTAATTTTTCAACGGACGATTTTTTTGCCTTTATCCGAGGTTGCTATAACCAGCGTGTCGATCAACCAGCATACAAACGCCTAACATTTGCGCTACTAGGGGTAGCTACACCATCCGATTTAATTCGAGATAAGAAGCGAACACCTTTTAATATTGGTCGAGCGATTCAACTGCATGGTTTTGAATTACAGGAAGCTAAACCATTAATCAAAGGATTAGAAGGAAAAGTTAGGAATTCCCAGAAGGTTTTGTATGAAATCTTAAACTGGACAGGAGGTCAACCGTTCCTGACACAAAAGCTTTGTCAATTAGTTTGTAACTGTTCCTCGAATCTGACCGATGGTGATGAAGCCCTCTGGGTTGAACAACTCGTGGGACAGTATTTAATTGAAAATTGGCAAGCACAGGATGAACCGGAGCATTTGAGAACAATCCGCGATCGTATCTTGTGCAACGAACAACGAGCAGGTCGGCTGTTAGCATTATACCAGCAAATTCTCCAACAGGGAAAAATAACGGCGGATGGTAGTTCTGAACAAATGGAACTAGGGCTATCCGGGTTAGTAACCAGAGGACAGGGTGAATTACAGGTAAAAAACCGTATTTATGAGTCTGTTTTTAATCCAAACTGGGTTGGACAAGCCTTGGACAATTTACGCCCCTATAGTCAAGAAATTAATGCTTGGATTTCTGTTAATTGTCAAGATAACTCTCAGTTATTGCGTGGCGATAAATTGCGAGATGCCCTGGCTTGGGCATTAAATAAAAGTCTCAGTGATCAGGATTATCAGTTTTTAAGCGCCAGCCAAGAATTAGAAAAGCAAAAAGCTCAGAATGCTTTAGATAAAATTAAAAATTATTTAGAGGCACGCCGACAGGGAACACTGAATCCAGCATTAGCGATAAAAACTCAAGAGACGATTTATGAGTTTCTGGAACATCTTTCTCTTGACAACTTTAGAGAAATAGTATTTGACCTAGAAGTTGGATTTGATGTTGTTAATCAAACACTATCAATGATGGATAGTGTCCCAGAAAATCAAAAATTTGATGCTATCCTTCATGAAATGCTGCGTTCTTTGACTCTAAAAACTGGAGAAGTGATCGGGGCAGATCGAACAACTATTTATTTATTAGATGAAGAAAAAAATGAACTTTGGTCACTGGTCGCGAAAGGTTATGGTAATAGTACCTTGGAAATTCGGATTCCTGTGGGTCAAGGAATTGCCGGAGAAGTTGCCCAAACTAAAGAAGTTATCAATATTTCTTATGATTTTTATAATGATCCACGCTCAAAAGCGTCCAAAGAATGGGATAAAAAATCTGAATATCGTACCTATACAATGCTGGTTTTGCCCCTGTTAGACGAGCAGGGTAATTTGGTAGCTGTTGCCCAATTACTCAATAAATTAAAACAACCATCAAATTCCCGAAAGTATTTATCTGACCGAATTGATCAGAAAGGTTTTACATCAGAAGATGAAAATCTTTTTCGCCAATTTGCTCGTTCAATTCAAATGATTCTTAAATCATCTCAGTTATTTTACAAAGCCGCTCAGAAGCAAAAGGCTGCATCGGCACTGATGAGAGCAACTCATTCTCTTAATCAGAGTAGTTTAGACCTAGACCAAACGCTTAAAAAAGTAATGGAACAGGCAAAAGAGTTGATGAATGCAGATCGGAGTACATTGTGGTTATTGGATGAAAATGGAAATAATCTTAAAGCCAAAATACCTAAACCTGATGGTTCTATAAAGGAAGAAACTATATCTATTGGTGTTGGTTTTGCGGGTCAAGTCGCCGCATCCCGCGAACCGTTAATTATTCCCTTTGATTTGTATCATGATCCACGCTCTAAGACATCCCAAGAATTTGATCAACGCAACGGGTATCGGACTTGTAGCTTACTCTGTATGCCTGTATTTAATGCCGATGGTAAATTGATTGCTGTTACCCAATTAGTGAACAAAAAGAAACAGGGAGATTCCCCAGACTATGATCCAGCAGATTGGCCCCAAGCTCCCGATTGTTGGCAGGCGAGTTTTGATCGTAGAGATTTAGAATTGATGGAAGCCTTTAATATTCAAGCGGGTGTGGCGCTTCAGAATGCTAAGCTATTTTATGAAGTTAAGCAACATCAACAAGAACAGCGAGATCTGATCCGCAACATTTCTAGTGGTGTCATTTTTACCGATAAAGTCGGTTTGATCACTCGTGCTAATGACAAGGCAAAATATTTCTTGGGATTAAGTGACATTGTCGGTAAATCGTTGCATCAGTTGCTCCGGCTACAAGACGGTGAATTTGCAAAATTGCTCAATGCGGCTTTGACAGCCACTGATGATAAAATTTATGAAAAATTATATGTGTCTCAAACTTTATTGTCAAATACATCTGTAGACAAGTACCCGATTGATTTACGCATTATATCAGTTCCTGATTCTCGCGATACTACTCAAGTTTCTGGTACAATCGTGATTCTAGATGATAGCAATAATCCTCAAGGTAAGGAAGCACGGAATATTTTTGATAAAGCTTGGGATCTAGATCTGACAGGTGAGGTATAACTGATGTCTGACATCGGTTTAAATAAGCTTGGAGTAACTGGGTTTAGGCGGCAGATGTTCCCTTTCAAAACCTTGATGCTAACCCCTCCCTAACCCTCCCCTTATCAAGGGGAGGAAAGATTTCCCTCCACCCCCCTTATTCCCCCTTTTTAAGGGGGAGACCAACGGATGCACGTCGGTGCGCCCCTACAGTTCTAATCCATCACATTAGGTGTGCTAAGCCGCGAAAAATTGGCTGACTGAGAAT
>CAKZMA010000816.1 GCA_937127375.1 uncultured Coleofasciculus sp.
ACAATAAACAACCCCGCTTGAGAATTCCCCATCTCATCTAACGCCGGAGAATAACAGGCGATCGCACCCTGAGACGGTACGATAGAAACCATCGCCCCACTCACCCCTGACTTGGTTGGCAATCCAACATCCGTCGCAAAGCGACTAGAGGCTTGATACAATCCACAGGTGATCAGAATGTCGTTAACCATGCGGCAGTGTTCAGGTGATATCATGCTATTATCCTGCACCAGCAGCATCCCCAGTTGAGCTAAATCCGTCACCGTTCCCGATAGACAACAGATGTGATTGTAGGTATCCAGGGCAATTTCTGGATGATCCAGATAGCCAGAGGTGGCTAATAGATTCGCGATCGCGTGATTCCGTTCATTGGGGAGAGAACGCACCGACTGTAACATCGCCTCATCTAAAACTAACTGAGACTGCGATCGCTGATTTAGCCACTGGCGCAGGGTTTCACAACGAGACGCCCCATCCTTACCCGGTAAACGCCCAGCGAGTGCGATCGCGCCACTATTAATCATTGGGTTACGCGGCTTTCCCCGATCCGCTTGCAGTTGCGCTAAGGAATTGAATGGCTGATCTGACGCTTCCATCCCCACCTGAGAAAATACCGCCTCTGTTCCCAATTGTTCCAGCAAAAATAGCAAGACAAACGGCTTAATCACACTCATCAAGGGAAATGAGCGATTAATATCACCCCCTGCTACTCTCTCACCCTGAATCCTTTGTACCTGTACCGCCACCCAGCCTGGATTTGCCTGCGCTAGTAAGGGGATATAGGTTGGTAGTTGTCCTCCTTGACATTTTACTTTTGCCTGAGCGATTAAAGTATTAAGTTGATCCTGAGTCAATGCGGATAGTCCCAGAGAAGATTGATGATGATTCGGATTATCCCTGTCACTGATAGGGTGCGACGCCTCGATTTTTTCAACCATGCTACCCCCGATTCAAATAGATTAATTAAAGTGTAGATTTAAACCCTGAGCAATAAAAGCGAATCATCCACTGATAACCCATAACTATTCTTATTGATAGATGTTCAAACTCCTAGCTTTAATCGATAATAGTTGGATCAATCATCAAAGTATAAGAGGAGTTTAACAGAATATGGGTTGGTTACAACGACTATTTGGCATGGACAAGCCAAAAGAGGCAAAAGTAAACCCTCCAACACAGCAGCAACCTTCATCCGCCGCCAGTCGCCCAAAAACAGATGAAGCCCCAGCCACGACGAAACTGTCCACCACTCCTCCAGAACGTCTTGGTTTACATGGAGAATATGACCAAAGCGGTTTAGCCAAGCGGGTGGCGTTAGCATTTGATGAAGATCCGGATTTAGATGACATCAATACGCTTTATGTCGCCCAAACGAGTACCACTGTGGTGTTGAAAGGTAAGGTTCCGAATCAGGCTATTTTAGACAAGATGGTGAAGGTTGCTAGAGGTGTCAATGGTGCCAAGGATGTTGATACGACTCAAGTGACAGTGGGTTAACCTGTTAGCTATATGAAGCTATAATCGACCAAAAAGGCATTAGGTAAAAATCTAATGCCTTTTTCAATTATTTAAGCGTTTCACCGTAGGTGCGCCAGGCTTGCGCCAGAAAAATTGTCGTGTATTAAACTTGATAATCTAAAAAATAATTCTAATGAGATGAACCCAAAATTGTAGGGTGCGTAAGCGTTGTGTAACGCACCATTGCTCAAGGCTACTAAATGATACCGCCGCCTTTGACTATCTGTACAACAATGGGGATGATCAGGATGAAAATGTTATCGTGATTCACCCCATCACCCCCCGTCCTGAATCAGCTTTGCCCTCCAACTAAATGAGCAGGCAATTACTCTTCAATCTTCACCGAAAGAATTTTATCGCCTTTTTGAATCGCATTAACCACATCCATATCTTCGGTTTTACCAAAAACAGTATGGACGCCATCTAAATGGGGTTGAGACGAGTGGCAAATAAAAAATTGACTTCCGCCCGTATTGCGACCTGCATGTGCCATGGATAATGACCCAGCTAAATGCTTATTGGGGTTAATTTCACAGTTAATCGTATAGCCAGGACCCCCCGTGCCCGTTCCCAGAGGACAACCGCCTTGAATCATAAAATCGGGAATAACGCGATGAAAATTCAGTCCGTCATAGAATCCTTTTTCACTGAGATCGACAAAGTTTTTCACCGTATTCGGAGCATCTTGCTCGAATAAATCTAGATGAATTGTACCTTTTTCCGTTTCCATAATGGCGCGGGTCATAGTTTTTTCCTTGCGTGTGATATGTTGTTAGGGTTGAGTGAAACTGGGGAATGGGTTCCATTATTCGGCACAATCCGTTTCAGCATTAAACGCCATTTGCCAAAACTCGGCTTCTAATTGCAACTTGCAAAAATGCAGACTCGGCTTGCTGTTGAATGGATTCTGACGCCTCTGGCAATACCTGATTCGCTTGCTTTTCCAACAAAGTGACATACTCAGTAAATCCAGGATTTCCCCAGCGTTGTGCAAATTCATTGTAAGACCCACTCATCTGACCTGGCAATTGCCAGCCTTGATTATATGCCAATTCAATCGCCCAAAATTTGCAGAAACTGGGATGGGGCGGGTTTAATCGCATCTGGAGCAACAATAAACGGTAATAGTCAAACCCGCCCCTACAATCGATAAATTATTCCACTGGGATGGGGCGGGTTTAATCGCATCTGGAGCAACAATAAACGGTAATAGTCAAACCCGCCCCTACAATCGATAAAACTTAAAACTCCCTTATCTACAAAACAGACTGTTGCCAATATTTGTAGACAGAATAAGCCAGGGTTACCACACCTGTAATAATCGCCGATTCATTCACTTCAAATTGGGGATGGTGTAAGGGATAATTAGGCTTATCCTTAAACCCGACGCCAAGGCGGAACATCGTACCCGGAGCATGTTCTAGATACATGGAAAAATCCTCGGCTCCCATAGAGGATTCGGGTAAAATTTGCACTCGATCACTTCCCCAGGCTTCTTTGGCAGATGCTTCTAAGATTTGAGTTAAAGCTAAGTCATTTTGCACCGAAGGCACACCCCGGCGATAACTTACCTCATAGCGAGCGCCATACATCTGGCAGACATTTGCCACAATTGACTCAATCCATTCTGGCAGATTCGCGTGAGTTTCGGGGTGGAGCGATCGCACAGTTCCGGCTAAATGGACTTGATCGGCGATCACATTCGGGGCGCGTCCACCATTAATCTGTCCAATTGTCAAGACTATCGGACGTAAAGGATTCTGAGTGCGGCTAATCGCTTGCTGTAAAGTGGTAATCACCTGAGCCGCAATCCAAATCGCATCCACGGCTTCATGGGGACGGGCACCATGACCCGATTCCCCGGTAATAAAGATTTCCAAGTCATCCGCCGCTGCCGTAAGTGCGCCATACCGGACACCAATAGAACCTCCCGGAATCGACGGGAACACATGAACCCCAAAAATGGCACTGACATCATTCATCGCCCCATCCTGCACCATCCAGTTCGCGCCTTGGGCAATTTCTTCAGCAGGTTGAAACAAGAAGCGCACATTTCCCGGTAATTGTTCGCCTAATCCGGACAACACCATCGCCGTGCCTAAACCAACCGTGGTGTGAACATCATGACCACAGGCATGCATTATCCCCATCTTGCGGGAGGCAAATTCCAGAGGAACGGCTTCGGTAATCGGTAACGCATCCATATCCGTGCGAATCGCCACTAAGCGTTCATTAGTCCCCCCAACTAACTCACCAATCACGCCCGTCTTGGCAATCCCTTCTTGGACAACAATGCCACAGGACGACAGCACACCCGCGACATAAGCCGCCGTTTGGTATTCCTGACCGCTCAATTCCGGATGACCATGGATATGGCGGCGAATTTCAATCAGACGCGGTGCGAGTTCTTGGGCGAGGTCTTTGATTCGGCTAAGCATAAATTCAATTCAAGAGGTCTTACTATACAAGCTTTCTATTCCATCATCCAAACATCTGAAAAATAATGCAGCTATCGGTCGTTAGACATTACCTTAACTAAGACGTTAATCCCAATCAAAATGGAAGTGGTAGGGTGGGCAATGCCCACCTACAGATGGAGACTGGTAAATCCTGATTCCCTTAACTAAGGGGTTAATCCCGATAACAATGGAAGATGTGGAGAATGAGCAAAAAACCATGAAAACCTACGATTGGATTGTTGTTGGTGGGGGTATTACCGGAGCAGCACTCGCCTATGAACTTGCCCAAGCAGGGTTAAGGGTTCTGTTGGTCGATTCAGACACAGCAATTCAAGGCGCGACTCGGTACAGTTATGGCGGTTTAGCCTATTGGTCAGGGAAATCCGACCTGACGAGAGTAATGTGTGCTGAGGGAATTGAACGCCACAGGCATTTATCAGCGGAATTAGACCATGATACCCAGTTCCGGGAATTGGATTTAGTCCTGACTATTTCCGCCAACCAAGACCCAGAAAAAATGGCAGCGGCTTATGCTGATTGTGCCATTCCACCCAAATTACTCTCAGTCGAGGAGGCTTGTGAGTTAGAACCCCTACTCAATCCTAATGCGATCGCGGGCGTTCTTACGGTTCGTCATGGTCATATTCATCCGGAACACCTCACCCAAGGCTATCGCCAAGCCTTTTGTCGTGCTGGGGGTGAACAGCAGATAGCTCAAGTGGTGGAACTCCTGCGCCAAGGGGATAGAGTGCAGGGGGTGAAAACCTCCGATGATCAAACCTATCATGCTGCCAATACAGTTATTTGTGCCGGTGGATTCAGCCGCGCCTTGCTCAACGCCGCCGGGATTCAGGTGCGCGTATACTTCACCCATGCGGAAATGATTGAAACGCCAACGGTTGACCTGAACCTGCGAACATTAGTCATGCCCGCCTATACACAACGCTTTCCACTTGAAGCGCAAGCCAGCAGTGCGGAGGTAGAACCCTTTTGGGATCAACGGGGTTATGAACCTATGCCGCCGATTTTAGACGCTGGGGCGATTCAGTTTCTAGATGGCAGTTTACGGATGGGTCAAATTAGTCGTGTTCTGACTCAACCCTTCGCCGCCATAAACTCAGCCGCGAGTGAGTCTGGGATTCGTACTCAGGTAGGGAATGTCCTACCTGCTTTAGCTAAACTACCAGGAACTTGGCATCACTGTTTAGTGGCGTTTGGTGGTAATAATTTACCTGTAGTGGGAGCAATTGAGGGCGTAGAGGGTGTTTATATTTTCTCTGGATTTACCAACCCTCTGGTATATGTGCCACCGTTAGCCCAACGCTTTGCCCAATGGGT
>CAKZMA010000817.1 GCA_937127375.1 uncultured Coleofasciculus sp.
GTCATTTGTCATTCGTCATTCGTCATTCGTCATTCGTCATTACGTAAAGTCGGGGCGGGTTTAATTACATCTAGGTGTAACCGAAAAGATAGTAGTGAAACCCGCCCCTACACAATCTCCCCCTGCACCCCTGCTCATTGCGCCGTCATAACCCCTCTACCCTGTTGTTCCCTGGCTGTTTGCAGCCAACCCTGTTCTTCGTCGGCTTCATTCTTGAAGGGGGAAATCGTTCGCAAACGTTCTACAATGGGTGGCATCACTTCCAACACCCGATCAATTTCGGCTGAGGTGGTATACCGGGACAAACTAAACCGAATTGAGCCATGGAGAAGGGTGTAAGGTAATCCCATCGCCCGCAGCACATGAGACGGTTCTAATGAGCCAGAGGTGCAAGCCGAACCCGACGAGGCGCAAATCCCAAAGCGATCCAGGGAAAGCAAAATGGCTTCACCTTCGATATACTTAAACCCAATATTCGTCGTATTCGGTAACCGCATCGATGGATGACCATTAAGCTGACAATCGGAAATCCGACTCAGTAATCCTTGTTCCAAGCGATCGCGTAATTCCTTCACCTGGGTAACTTCTTCGCTGACGTGCTGGATTGCCAATTCCGCCGCTTTCCCCAGCCCAATAATGGCGGGAACATTCGGCGTACCCCCTCGACGCCCTCGTTCTTGATGTCCACCAATTAACAGGGGACGAAAGCGCACCCCTTTGCGAACATAAAGTACCCCAATCCCCTTAGGCGCATGAAGTTTATGACCCGATAGAACCAAGAAATCAACCGTACTTTCGCTCATATTTAAGGGAACCTTCCCCACCGCCTGCACCGCATCAACGTGGAACAAAATGCCCCGTTCTTTGACAATTTGCCCAATCCGTTCAATCGGGAAAATCGTCCCCGTTTCATTATTGGCGCACATCACCGAAACCAGCGCCGTGTCGTCGGTGAGAGCGGCTTTCAGTTCCTTGAGATCAATCAATCCTTTGCCATTAACGGGTAAATAAGTCACCCGATAGCCTTCTTTTTCCAGTCGTTTGCAAAGCGTGTAAACTGCTGGATGTTCCACCGCCGTAGTAACAATATGCTTCTTGTCCGGTTGGGTGATCAACGCCGCGCGAATCGCCGCATTATCCCCTTCCGTACCACAACTGGTAAAAATAATTTCTGTCGGTTGAGCGCCCAATAATGCCGCAACTTTTTCTCGTGCTTGCTCTAAGCTGCGGGATAATTGTCCACCAAACGTGTGCATACTGGAGGGATTTCCATAATATTCACTCAGATAAGGCAGCATCTCCTCCAGTACAGCCTCGTCTACACGGGTGGTGGCATTATTATCCAGATAAATTACACTCATAAATCTACCTATAGAACATCAGTCTAGGAATCGAACTCGATGCTAAAATTCCTGTAAAATCGTAACCAAAGATACCAAATACTCTATGTTTGAATCCGGGCGGGTTTAGTCAAGGGATTGGTTTTTGTCAAACGTTAGTGGTAAAACCCGCCCCTACGACATTTGATATTGCTCGTAGAAGTCCAACACTACGTTTTCAATCACGTCATACGCTTCAACGCACTCAATTCCCTGTGCCTGTAATTGTTCCTTGGGACAAGCCCCAATCTTAGACACCATGACAGCTTGGCAATCCGAAAGCGTTTGCATAATAGTGTCGAGTACATCGGCTTCACCATACCCGCCTTGGCAATAGGGAGTGACGGAACGCCGATCAATACAATGGGCTTCATCGCGATCAACGTCGTAAATCTCGAATTCTTTAGCATGACCAAAATGCTGATTAACCAAGCCACCCCCTTTACTGGCGACAGCGACGCGGATTTTAGTCCGATTGGCGACAGAGGATGTATTTTCAGTTCGAGTCGCGTTCAGGAATTCTTTAGGCTCTTTGCCCGTTTGTCGTTCCTGAGGTCGTTTCAAGTCGTATTCTGATTTCATCTTCAGACTGTTGGTGTTCATGACATCCTTCCTCCTCCGGTGTCCTCGAATCGCCTAATCGTCTCGGCGTAGCCAATCCAGTAACTGTTTGAGTCATGGGCTTGCGGCATTGTCTGAATTAAAAGATAAATGCACCCTTAACACCCAACGCCAATACTTAAACAGTTAAGTATGAAGGAGTTGATTGAGCATCCTTCATACTTGAATTCCGGCGATAGTTGTTTTTATAGCAGCTCGGTCTAAAAAGGAGGTTCTGTTCGCCTGGGGTTAAGACTTATTAGATTAATTAGTTATGTACTCATCACCCTAAAGTCTGATTACAGAGGCATTTCAAAATTCTTTGGGGGTAGGGGTTCTAGTGTTTTTGGGATGGGGTGCAAGTATTTAAGGGGTGGGGCGTTAGGGTTTTTGTACTCAAGCTCAAAGCCTATTGTAGTGCGGGATTGAGCCAATTTTATTTGGTTATTTTACTGAGTACAGATTTGTACTCAAAATGCTTATCGGTTAAATCTAACGTTTTACCTTGAATGGCATTTCTGTATCTAAATTAGCATTTTTTTGCGGAGTCTGCATTTCTATCGATTTTTTTTAGATTTTCCCCATTGGTGTAGATTGGGTTGAGGAACAGGGGTTGTAGAGACGCGCCATGGCGCGTCTGGGAGATGGAGAAAATGTAGGGGCGGGTTTTACCATTAACATTTGGTTTTCACCCTGATGTCACTAAACCCGCCCCAACGGATTAAGCTGTCATGCATTTAAATTGGGAATGGGTAACGACCATGGGAATCCCGCATTTCTCACACAAAGAGCGATCGCAAACTATAAAAGCCTTGGCAGACAGCGATTTGACCTCAGTTAGCTCCTCCAGTCGCACATAACAGTGTGTTGTTCATTCAATACTCTAAATCCAAGTCCTCCTTAACAAGCCAGAAAAGATCAATTAACTTGAACTGCCCTCATTACCTCTATTTTCGAGAGTTTTGGAGTTGTGCAGCAGACCCTAAATAAGGGCGCACGTCTATGCGCCCCTACTGTCTTAATGTTTGGGTTGGTGACGTGCTTATCCTATCGCTGATCACTCGCTTCTCTTTCTCGCGCCGCCTTTTGAAAAAATTGACTGTACTGTTGATGACCTTTGTGAAAGACAAAGTTTAAGGTTAAAGGCTCATCAACATCGCGAACATCACCGGGACCTTCCAGCACAATGATGTCCTCCCCAGATGTTTCATTATGACCAATTTTCACCGACTTGCGATTTTTGACTTCACCTTGGCTACTATCAATATAGACGATAATATTGCCTGTATTTAACTCCTGACCAATCGTTTGAATCAGTTGTAAAAAGTTGCGATCGCTCCCGCCTCGGCGAACTGTTACTCGTCCCTGTATGTCTTCCACAGAGCTATTTACCGTATCTCCAACGCCAATCATCAACGGCATGTCTTTCGGGTCGAAATTTGCTTTAACCAACTCCAGTAATTCCTCTAGGCTTTTGGGCGCTTGTCGCACATTAAAGTCTTCCCCTAAGGGATAGGAACCCGTCCGTTGAAAATAATAACGATTTAAAATCCCTAACACACCTGCCTCTTTAATCGCCCCTTGCAGCATAAACTGAAAATCAGTTGTGCCAGAATCTTGCCCTTGAGCTGGGCGTAACATTTCCTGTCCGTTTAAATCTCTGCCTAAGTTGGGAGCATAATGAACAAAAAACGAATCGCCTAACCCTTTAATCTGTGCCTCTTGTAACAGTTCTTGCATCAGGTTTTGCATGTCTTTTTGCAAATCCATATAAATTTGCGGGTATTGGCGCAGTTGTTCATGAAAGGTATTCAGATTCGCACTAGGGGAAGCCTTATTTTCCAGAACAGAAGCCTGGATACATTCCTCCAAGTTTTTAATTTCTGCAGCTGTACTCCTTGGTTCAAAAAAGCGGCGTAACCGGAGTTTAATCGTCTGCGGAACTTCGGCTAAAAATTCTAATTCGGCTTCACTAACACCAGGGTGAGAGACATTCCCTTGGCGGTCTTGCCACTGCACACCGCCACCCGCTAGACCAGGGAGATATAGCCCCTTTGCCTTAACCTCAGCCGGATTACCAAAGGCGCGTTCAATAATACCATTAACTCCTCGTTCTCCAATATGCTCTCCATTGGTCAGTACATAAAAATGACCCTCAAATGCCTGCGTTGCTTTGACATAGTTTCGGTCAATCACTCGCGTTAATGGGTCTTTAACCAGTCCCATACAGACGCCATCTAAATCTTGGATAATTAGGATATTTTCTACATTGATTAAAACATCGGCAAGGACTTCAGTCTTTAACGATAAAGTATGCTCATGGGGAAGAAGTTGAGAAGAAACACTCATTGATAAATCGCTGATGACAAACAGTTCATATTCTATCGTTCATAGTTCATGGTTCAGCGATAATCCTCTGACTCTGCCACTCTAGCAACACAGCGCGACACTGGAGACAGGTTAAATCTTGCAGGAGGGAGTGAATTCCAGCGGATGTGGTGGGGTAGGTGATGCCGATTCGGTTGGGGTTGACCACGACTGTGGGGTCAAGTTCAGCAACGAAACCATAGAGAGATTGGTTGGAGAAAGAGCTATTGATTGCCCAGCCTGTAGAATTGAGAGGAGTTAGGTTTGCGATCGCGTCTTCAGAGACTCCTAATTCCCGGCTTAAGATTCCCGGAACGGCGGCGATGGAGGTTTGTTCAGGATTGACTCGTCCACCGGGAAAATCCAGCGTCGTTTCTCTGACACCAGGGCGATAGGTTGGTGCAGGAAGTAGAAATTTCCCCGCCTGAATCGTGATGATGACAACTGAATCAGCTTTTTCGACTCGCCAATAGTCAAGAATTCGCCCTTGGTCATCTTGTAGGCGCTCACCGATTAGGGTAAGCCATGGGGAACAGATTTCCACGAAACGGTCTAGGGTTTGCCAGGGGCGCGGTTTATTCATAAAACATGGGACTTTGGACAAAAAAATAAATTTGCGTAATTGATTGGCAAAGGCATTTGGGGCAGAAAAATTAGATGTAGGGGCGGGTTTAGGGACAATTGTAGGGGCGGGTTTAGGGACAATTGTAGGGGCGGGTTTAGGGACAAAAGACAATTATCCACCAATAACGGAACAACAAAACCCGCCCTCTTCACCGATAACGGAACAACAAAACCCGCCCTCTTCACCA
>CAKZMA010000818.1 GCA_937127375.1 uncultured Coleofasciculus sp.
CTTCCACAACTTCGGGGTTGCAGGGAATGGCGGTGTTGAGCAGTGCCATGCGGACAGCTTCGGCATCGACGGGTTTGCCTTCTTGGAGTTGCAGACTCATCAGTAGGGCGGAGATTCCAGTCATCACTGGAGCCGCCATGCTGGTTCCGGTTAGGCGCACGGGCTTATCTGTGTAGGGTTGCGCTCCGAGAATATCTTCACCGGGAGCGAGGATGCCTTCTTCTGCGTTGTTGCCGCCCCAGTTACTGAAGTGGCAGGGCGTACCATCGACTTTTGCCGCGCCAACTGCGAGAGTTCCTGGTAGTACCGCAGGCATACACCAACATTCGCCTAAGTTATTTCCCGTCGGCGAGACAATCAAGACATTGTTATCCTGGCACTTTTTAACGGCTTGCACGAGCAGTTCTTCCCCTTCTCCGGTTTGGGTAGGGCGACAAAAACCGCAGTGAATAATATTTGCCCCTAACTCTAAGGCAAACTCTAAAGCCCGCGCCATATTCAGGGGCGATAGCATTTCGCTATAGCCACTCAATTCAGCACCATTGTTTGGCTTAACTACCCCATCGTGAGGCATATTAATCACCCGACAGCGAGGAGCCAAGCCAAAAACAGGGCTATGTTCTTGCCCGACAATAATGCTGGTGACATGACAAGCATGGTCGTTGAGTTCCACGCGGTTTCGGGTTTCTGGAATCGCCGCGTCGAGAGCTTCTTGTTTGGCTTTCCCTTTCAGCCCTTGGTCACGGATGTCTTGGAAGGTGGTGTAGTCTTCTTGGGGAATGGGTTCGGCGGGTTCGTGCCAATAGGGGAAGGCTTTGGATACTTGTGCCCCTTGCAAACAAGCCAGATTGTAGTCGGGTTCGCCATCCATAATCACAACAGTAATGCGCGGATCGCCCAGGGTTTGGTTGTGCAGCTCGATTAATCCGGGGATGCGATCGTCTAAGTCATGGGGATGGAGTGCGATCGCGCTTGGCGTGGCAGAACTCTCAATGTCACTGGCTGAAACCGCTACCGACTCTAGTTCCCTTTCCACACTATTGGATTCTACCTGGCTATATCCAGTCTCTGATCCTGTGGGTTCAGATAGAGATGGGGTTAACCCAGATTCAGCAGATTCGACTGTATGACTGGATGAGTCCAGAGTCTCGGTTACCCCCTCTGAAGCGTCCAACTCAACAGCCGCCAAAGTTTCCTCAACTGGCGCTGAGGTATTTTCCGACATTTCCCCAGCTTCAGTCGGTTGAATTTCTGCCACGAATCCTGCTGGCTCAAACTCACTTGCCCACTTTTGTGCTTCAGCCGACTCGGATTCGGATTCAACCCGAGCAGATTCAGTGTCGGTTGATACAGTTGCTTCAGCCGGCTCTTGTGAGTCATCCACCTCACTTGACTCCAGCCCACTTGCTTCAACATTTCGGTTAGGCAGCGATCCAATTGCAAATTCTCCGACAATCGACTCTTCCACATAGTTTAGACCCGCCACCCGACCAAAAGCATCATCGTTATCCGCAACCCCTAGCGCACAGGGAGCCAGACCCATATTGGTTGCTACTAAGTAAAAGTTTTGTTGTAGCACCCCGACGTGCTTAAGCAGCAGTGCGTAGCCGACAGATCGATAACCGCGAAATAGCCGCCCGAACCGTGCTGTAATCACCAATAGCACTTGTGGGCTAAAACGCATACGAGAAACGTCATAACCTATCAGAGCAAAAATGTTATCCTTCGATTCAACAATCTTTTCTAGATGATGATTTAGTGGATCGTAATGATATAGCCCTTGACCCAAGCCGCTGCAGCATCGAATCACTGGGTAAATCTCTAGCTCATACATTGCACCGCCGCCAGGGTAAGGGCGATGGCTTACATCACCATAGTCGTCTTCTTCGGGAAATACAAATACGTCTTTGATACGAGCAGTGCGATAAAGCAATTCACTCAGTTGCTCGATCGCGATCGGGTGGTTGTCATCATATTCTCGAATAGACTGCCGTGCTTCGATTGCTTCCGTGAGCGTGGCATCATTACACATCAACGCCCCCAAATTTGGACGTGGCAGTGGCACAATCTGGTCGCTCATGGGTGGCTTCACAAGGGGGAAATCCGACCACTGCTCAATACACTTGTTGTATCCAGGGTAGTCATGGCGACCCAATCGGCTGCGGCTATGAAACAGCAGGTTATGAAAGTCCCAAAGTTGAAGCGAGGGGGGTTCCGGGTCAGCCGTCAGAAACCCCGCAGCCCATAACAGGTTGAGGAACTGATAGGCGGTTTCGGGTCCCAGGTAGGGCGGTGGCGTCAGTGCCCCTAACGTTTGGGGTTGGGCAAGTTGAGCTAGGATCGCACTTGCCCGCCAGTCGAGCAGCTTAACCCGAAACTTTGACAGGGGCGACTCCAGCACCATTGTGCCATCGTAGGGATGCTGATAGGCAAAGCGGGAGAGGGTGACACGGGTTTTTGTCCAGTAGGGTTCGCTTGGATTCAACTCGGCAGACTCCACCATCGGAATCGCCACAGCTAGGGGCGGTACGGCGTAACTCAACCAACCTCGCTCATCCAGTTGTTTTAACATCAGGGCGAACTGTTCCTTCGCTGCCCCACCATCAAGTGCGGCTAACCCTTGCATGAGTGATTCGGTGGTAGTGTTGCCCGCTCTGAGATGATCAAGAGCCATACTGATTCCGGGAGTTGTGGCAAGGGTGAGCCAAGCCGTCGGATCTGTTTCTGTTGATTGCAGGGTGTAATGGTCTTCAGTGCTTGTGACTTGGATATCGGGATTCAGGGAAACAGCGAAGGGGTAATTGCTCATGGTTGGATAATGGGAAACGATGATTGGGTAAGTGAGTCAATGGCAGCTGCGATCGGGAAAATTATCAGAAATGGAATTTTATTTGATGTTAAAAATTGGAGGAGTTTAATGTCAGACGGTTATGATTTTTTTCAAGCTATTGAAGTCCTGTTTGACAGGTTGACTGAACGAGAGATTCCTTATGTATTGGTTGGTGGGGTAGCTTTACTCAGCTATGTAGAGGGTCGCAATACTCAAGATATTGACCTGATCTTGGCTCGTGCTGACCTTGATTCTTTCCCTGAGATAGTTATCCAGAATGAAAACAAAGACTTCATTCGGGGAACATTTGAGGGATTACAAGTTAACCTGTGGTTAACCCAAAACAAACTCTTCCGAAAACTATCGCAAGAGTTTGTAACAGAACAGAGTTTTGGAAATCGAACGGTTCGCTGTGTCACCGTGATAGGACTCCTAATTTTAAAGTGTTATGCATTACCTTCTCTCTATCGTCAAGGACAATTTAGTCGTGCCAGTATTTATGAAAATGACATCCTTTTATTGTTGTTAAACTATTCGGTTGATTTAGATAGGATTTTTGATATTTTATCAGACTATTTATTTTCAAGTGACTTAAACGAGGTACAAAGTATTTTAGACGATATCCAAAGACGAATTCAACGGTTTTCAACGCAGCAGCAATCCTTAGAAGAGGAGTAGGGTAACCAAGGTCGTCAATTATCATTCATTAATTATCCTGTTTTGTCGTTAACAGAAAAGGTTGACATTCATCCCTTTTGTTGTAAATAAAGCGAAATTTTTCTAATCGACTTTTTTCTAATTCCCGCTCTGTAACCCCCACAGCCGCATAAGTGATACAATCTTGATTTTGACAGAAGTTGTAAATCCGATCACCTAAATTGTTGAACAAGAAATTTTTACGAATAGATTTAAGATCATCATAATGAAAGATTAGAAGTGGCTCTACCTCATTTTTAGAAAAAACGACTGCCAACAGAATTACTTCTTTGAATAAATCAATAACTTTCGGTGATAAGTTTTTTTGAACATAATATTTTAAATACTTGCCTCGATCGAGAGAACTTTTATAGTTTTTTCCAT
>CAKZMA010000819.1 GCA_937127375.1 uncultured Coleofasciculus sp.
GGGGAAGATGGGGAAGATGAGGGAGATGGGGAAGATGGGGAAGATGAGGGAGATGGGGAAGATGGGGGAGATGGGGAAGATGGGGGAGATGGGGAAGATGGGTAAGATGGGTAAGATGGGGGAGATGGGGAAGATTGAATGATTATATCGTTATTTTTCGTCCTAATGTCACTAAACCCACCCCTCTAAATTATGTATTGCCTATTACCGAATTCCCTGTTCCCTGTTCCCTATTCCCTGTTCCCTCTTGTTTGACAAATGACGAAATCCCTCCATATTCTCAATCGTCTCAGTTTTGGTTCTCGCCCTGGTGATATTGAACAAATCCAATCGATGGGGATTGAGGCTTATATTCAATCTCAACTTTCGCCAGACTCCATTCCCGAATCTCCACAAATAACTCGCCAGCTTAATCAATGGCGTACTCTCAAACTGACTCCAATTCAGTTACTAAGACAGTATAAACCTCGCCGCCAGAAACAGCGTTCAGAGGAGGAACGTCAGAAAGCTCGCCAAAAAGCTAAACAACCCTTACAGCAAGCAATACAGGCGCGATTACTGCGTGCGATCGCCAGTCCTCGGCAATTGCAAGAAGTAATGGTAAACTTTTGGTTTAATCACTTTAATGTTTTTGCCAGAAAAGGAGATGTTAAATTCTGGATCGGTGCCTATGAACAGCAAGCCATTCGACCTTATACCCTGGGTCGTTTTCGGGATTTGCTAGCCGCAACGGTTCATCATCCGGCAATGTTGGTTTATTTAGATAACTGGCGCAATACTGCTCCCAATAGTCCAGGTGCAAAGGGTAGATTTCGCGGTATTAATGAAAATTATGCCCGTGAATTGATGGAACTTCATACCTTGGGTGTTGATGGCGGTTATAGTCAGGATGATGTAATTGCTTTAGCTTATATGTTAACCGGATGGGGTTTGGATCTGGATGATAATAAGGGGGATAGCAATGGTTTTTATTTCGATAGAAACCGCCATGACTATAGTGATAAACTATTTCTAGGTCAACGGATTAAAGGCAGTGGTGTGGCGGAAGTGGAACAGGCGATCGATAGTTTAGCAAGCCATCCAGCAACTGCCCGTTATATTAGTTATAAACTTGCCCAATACTTTGTAACCGATGAGCCGCCTTCCGGTTTAGTGAAGCGACTGGCTAAGGAATTTTTGCAGACAGAGGGGGATATTCGGGCTGTCTTAGATACCCTTTTTCAACGTCCTGAGTTTTGGCAGGTAAATGAGTATGGTCGTAAATTTAAGACTCCCTATGACTATATTATTTCGGCTGTCCGGGCGACGGGGACAAAAGAGCCAAATTTAAAGCGAATTTCAGGTATGTTAAATCAACTGAGTATGCCGCTTTATAACTGTTCCACGCCTGAGGGCTATAAAAATACTCAAGACGCTTGGTTAAGTCCCGATGCGATGCTGCGGCGGGTTAGTTTGGCAACGGCGATAGCCCAGGGACGTTTGGGTGATAATCAATCGGTGGATGCGAGTCAACTGTTTAATACATTAGGGGATAGTATTTCGGCTCAAACTAAACAGGAGATTGCGAATAGTCCCGAAAAATTGCGGGCAGCTTTAATTTTAGGAAGTCCCGATATGATGTATCGATAATGACTCAATTAAACGAAGTAACAGTCAAGGAAAAAATATGGGTAATAAGTCACGTCGAAAAAGAAAGTTCAAGGAAACTAGAGACGGTCTAGAGGACGTTAAATCTATTCCTGAGGATGTAGTAGGCGAGATCCTAGTAGAAGCGGCTCGTTTACAGGCTGAAGCGAATAAAAGTTACTCCTTAGCGGATCTAAAACAAATTGGTTCAGAGGCAGGAATTCCGCCACATCTTGTTGAGACAGCGGTTAGAAATATAGAAGAAAAACAGGGGCGTAGACAGCACAAAAAGCCAAAATTAAAAAAGTTTATAAAAAAACACATTAAAAAAGGGATATCTGCGGGCATTCCCCTCGTAATTCCGGCAATTGCTGTGTCTAGCCTTTTTATATTGCGAGCGCCGTTGCAGCAAGTTGTATCGGGGTTTATCTCTGGTTTGGAGTCTGACTCAAAGCCGTTACCAGCAGAAAATGAATTTGAGTACATCCCTTAAATCTATTTCTAGATTAGCTCAACCTATACTGCTAATTGACGGGTTATTTTATAAGTCATAATTTAATGAATGATCATTCTCTAAAATTACTGCTCATTTCTAGTCCCGTGGGTCCCTTGGGTCCGGGATTGACGGGCGGTGTTGAATTAACGTTGCGTAATGTGGCTAGCGATTTAGTCAGACGCGGACATCAGGTCACCATTGTAGCAACACAAGGGTCCACGGGTTGGGGTATGCCTCTGGTGGAAATTAGCGGAACGGTGCAAACTAGCGCTCAAACACAATCACGAGATACACCGATTATTATTCCCCCAGCTTCGGTTTTGGCAGGATTTTGGGATTATGCACGACAAGTACAATTCGACTATGATTTAATTGTCAATTTTGCGTATGATTGGCTGCCCTTTTATGTAACGCCGTTTTTTTCTCGTCCCATTGCCCATTGGGTGACGATGAGTTCTATCTCCGATGCGATGGATGAGATTATTGAGAAAGTGGTGATGGCGTTTCCGGGCACAGTGGGCGTCTATTCCCAATCCCAGGCGGCTACATTTAGATTTGGCGATCGCTGTCAGTGTTTGGGTAGTGGTATTGATTTATCATGCTATAATTTTTGTCCAGAACCAGAACCGTGGATCGGATGGATGGGGCGAATTGCCCCAGAAAAGGGGTTAGAGGATGCAGTGGCGGCGTCTCATAAGACGGGGATTCCCCTGAAAATTATGGGAGTGCTGCAAAATCAGGACTATTGGCAACAGATTTTGCGGGATTACCCGGAAGCGCCGATTGATTATTTAGGGTTTTTCTCGACGAGTGAGTTGCAGGAACAGTTACGGCGATGTCGGGGATTATTAATGACGCCGCGTTGGGTAGAAGCCTTTGGCAATGTGGCGATAGAAGCCCTCGCCTGTGGCGTGCCTGTGATTGCTTACCGTCGCGGTGGACCGGCGGAAATTGTCGAGGAGGGGAAAACGGGGTTTTTGGTAGAACCGGATTCCGTGGCGGGATTGGTTGAGGCGATTAACGGATTAGATAGGATTAACCGCTATACCTGTCGTCAACAAGCCGAAGCCAAATACTCGACCCAGGCGATGTGCGATCGCGTGGAGCAGTGGTTGTACACTATTTTGATGGAATGGGAAAAGAAAATTTGACCCGTAGGGGTTTGGTTACCAAACCCCAGGAATTTAATTACCAAACCCCAGGAATTTAATTACCAAACCCCTACTCACTTGCAGGATATCAATCTTCCACCTTCATCGCCTTCGCCAATTCCGCCGCGACTAAAGGTCGAGAAAACTGCGGCGGAGGTAACTCACCTTTACGCAACAGTTCCCTTACCTTGGTTCCCGATAAGTGAATGCGTTGATCTGGAGTGCTGGGACTTGTCTTGGCTGTTGCCATTGTCTCCGTCACTTCGCAGTAAAAGGCGTGTTCAAATTTCAGGGGTATAATCCCTAATTCATCCGGCTCAAACTCATCAAAGATATGCTGAGCATCGTAGGTGCCATAATAGTCACCCACACCTGCATGATCCCGTCCCACAATAAAGTGAGTACAACCGTAATTCTTACGCACGATCGCGTGGAAAATTGCTTCCCTTGGACCCGCATAGCGCATAGCGGCTGGGTTAATCGCTAAAATCACCTGGTTTTTGGGGAAATAGTTATCCATCATAATTTCATAGCAACTCATCCGCACATCGGCGGGGATATCATCGCTTTTGGTTGCACCAACTAAGGGATGCAGGAATAAACCATCAACAATTTCCAAGGCACACTTAATGATATATTCATGCGCCCGGTGGATGGGATTTCGGGTTTGGAAACCCACCACCGTTTTCCATCCCCGTTCTTTAAACAACGTCCGAGATTGAGCCGGATCAATTTGATACTTAGGAAACAGAGGATGGGGATACCGTTGCAATAACCAAACTGGACCGGCTAGATTCACGTCTCCTTGGTTATAAACCACCTTGACACCGGGGTGCTTCTCCTCATCGGTGCGGTAAACATTCATCGCTTCCCGCTTTTTGTCATAGTGATATTTTTGCGTGAGTTCTAAAACGCCAACAAAGCGCCCATTTTGGTCATCCAGACGCACTAAGTCGCCTTCCTTTAACGATTCAGCAACGTCCTCATCAACGGATAGAGTAACTGGGATAGACCAAGGTAAACCATTCGCCAGACGCATATTATCCACGACTGACTCATAATCCCCTTGCTCCATAAACCCGGTCAAGGGACTAAATCCACCGATCGCGATTAAGTCTAGATCAGATGCTGCCCAGGCATCAAGTTGCACCCTGGGTAGGGAATCCGCTTTCTCTAAAAATTCAGATCGCTGTTGTTCTGAGGCAATACGATTGATAAGTTGACCCCCATGAGGGGCGATTCCATCCGAATGCTTACTCAATGTCTTTTCCTTTATTGCTTGACATCCTCCCCCGGCTAAAAGCGCGGGGGATTCCTCACCACGCCACCCCTAAAAGAATGGTCGCTGAATGGGGGTGACAGCTCTACGCACACAGCCTGAAAACAGGTCTTACACGCGCTCCCTGTCCGTTTTAAGTCTCGGAATGCCCTCCCGCGACTACACGTATCGTTTAGAGCAAAAACACAAATACTGTTTTTGTTTGCCTCCAGGTCGGATCGTCCGTTGCCCTTCAGTCTTTCCCTATTGCTGGCTCAGTCCCGGTTTCAACTCCTATCCTGTGGAGTGTATATCGCTGCAAGCTTAGGCGGGGATTTCAACCGCTTACTATGATAGCACAAAAAGCCGTCCTAGAAGGTGTTCCTGAGCCTGTCGAAGGACGGGGAGCCTGGACCCAAGTTTCCGGTCAAAATCACCAAAGAGAGTTTAAATTCAGGGTAAATCCCGGCAAAACCCCTTCTCCGGAGAGAGTAGCCGGAGCCTCTAAAACTTCAACATCCTGCTGGGAACGATAAATTTCCACTCGTCTCATTCCCGGCGCAATTAACCAACCCAAACGAGCGCCATTCTCGATACAGCGCTTTGCGCTCTCCATAAAGTACAGTAGATCAAAGTCCCCTGATACACCTGATCAATCATCACATCAACATCCGTAGCGGCTTTAGGATTTTCTTGAGTAACCCAGTGAATCGTCGCTAGCATTTCTAATCCATAAGGCGTTTCAAAACCTTGAATTAAATTACCCACTCGCTGGAGACAATCATTCGCCTCCGGGTCTTGTGCTAAAAAAGTATGGGCGGCTTCTCTCCCCCTAGGCAATACCTGAAGTTGAGCATTATTACTGCGATCGCCATAACCCCGAATAAAATGCCCTTCAATCCGTTGCAAAACATGATTCAGATTATCTGCGTAGAAACCATAGTGATGTTTAACATACCGCAATTTCAAGGGTTCACCCGCTACTTGTAAGAAATAGGCAAGTTTCTGGATTTCCAGTTTCGTGAGTTGATAACCCGGAATGCCATAGAGTTCCAGTAAGCGAATCAATAAAGCCCGGGCGCGAGTCATTTTAGGTATCGATGTAGCTACTGGCATTGTATCGGCTATTGGTGTGCCTTGCGGCTCAAAGATAACCACCTGCACGTCTGGCAATTCAGCCAAGGCTGATTCAATCAGTGGCTTAACATTGTGCCAATCTAATCCGCCATTCCCACATCCAAGAGGCGGAATTGCAATAGAATGAATATTTAACCGTTTAATCTCAGCCACTAATGCTTTCAGCCCAGCTTGAATATCCTCTAGTTTTGATTGTCCTTTCCAATGACGTTTAGTGGGAAAATTAATAATATATCGGGGAAACAATTGATCGGTTGCTACAATAAACATTCGTCCCGGCTTTAATTGTTGGGAATTACAAGCCTTTTTGTAAGCATGGAAGTTTTCGGGAAATGCTTGTTTAAATTGCAAGGCAATTCCTTTACCCATGACACCGACACAGTTGACGGTGTTGACGAGGGCTTCGGTGTTCTCTTCGAGTAGGTTGCCTTGCTTCAACTCAATCACGTTTCTGAATGGATGACTTGAATCTGAGTTATACGATTATTTTAACGTTAATAGTACCAATCACGGTAAAGATTAACGGGAGGCTTATGGTTGAATTTTTGTAATTGTTGTCTTACCTGTACTTTGATTGTAGAATTGAACACGCCAATCTTTTCAATGAGCCGCCACGGACAGCATCGATGTATCAAAAACTCAGCTTGTCGTCTGCGTTTTCTGTCTCCATCGTCTGGCGTATCTGCCCAGTAGTTCTGTTTCATAATCTGCCAATCAATCCGATTTAAATAAGCCAGATTATCATAAAAGTTTGAGTACGCCATAATCCCATGACCATCGGTAAATACAAACCCTGGTATGTTTGTCGCGATCGCCTCGACAGAGGAAACCAAATAGAGTACACTACCTTGTCCTTGAGTATAACCCGGTACATTCCCTCTGTGAATCGTGTAGAGCATCGGCGGGGGGGCAAAGTAAAATGGCACATAATCATGCAAAACGCCACCAGCGCCACAGGGAACCGTAGTAGTTGCGCGGCGATCTTGGATAGTTTGATAAGCAATATTGATGTAATTTATGCTATCTTGGCGCAGCCGATTATAAGCGAATAATCCAGCCCGTTCCAATATAGACGTTAAATTTTTGATGTCTGTAATATGATAAATAGGGATTGGCACTGGTGTTTTTAAGCGATATCTAAATCAGGGCACGATGGTATCGTGCCCCTACCCTATCAATTGCCCTGTACGGGTGCGGCATTGCCCTGTCCTTTTCGGATATCGGGCTTTCGTTCAATAATTCCACCGCCTAACAGCATTTCCCCCTCATACAAGACAGCGGCTTGTCCGGGAGTAATGCTAAACTGCGGCTGATCAAAAATCAGTTTCATCCGATTCCCGTCTAGGGGAATAACCGTCACATCTACGGGATGACTGCGATAACGCACTTGCACAGACGCCTGAATTGGAGTCGTTGGCGGATGAATCGATATCCAATTGACTCGCCCCACGGTACAATCAGGTTGAGTTGCACTGGCGCGATCGCCTACAATGACACGATTCGCCCCTGCATCAATCGCCACAACGTATAACGGTTCAGGTGCAGCAATGCCGAGTCCTTTGCGTTGTCCAATCGTGTAATGGTGAATTCCTTGATGCTGACCTAAGACTTTACCATTAGTATCAACAATATCTCCCGTGGTTTGGGAAATATACTGATCCAGAAACGTCCGCATTGAACCATGGGACTCAACCAAACACAAGTCCTGACTTTCTGGCTTCTGTGCCGTCTTGAGTTGATAGTCAGCCGCAAGCTGTCGCGTTTGCGTTTTCTGGAGTTCGCCTAAAGGAAATATCGAGGCGGCGAGTAAGTCTTGGCTTAAGTCGTACAGGAAATAAGACTGGTCTTTATTCGAGTCTACCGCCCGTAGCAATTGATAGCGATCGCTCTTAGCATCATAGCGAATCCGTGCATAGTGACCCGTGGCAATTTTATCAATGCCTAACGTCTCCCGCGCGTAGGCAAGCATCGGACCAAATTTAACGGTTTTGTTGCACTGAGAACAAGGCAAAGGCGTGATTCCCGATTCATACCCCGAAACCAGATAATCGACGATATTTGCCTGAAAAACCTCACGACTATCCACAATATGATGAGGAATGCCCAGTTGCTCACAAATAAACGCCGCATCGACCATTCCCTCAGAACAACATTGACCCTTGCCTTTCATTAACCACAGGGTCAGACCAGCGACTTCATAGCCTTGATGATGTAGGGTAGCGGCGGCAACTGAACTATCAACTCCACCGGATAGACCGACGACGACTTTATTCATGACATCAATGGATAATCCTTTTGAAACATCAATTGTTGATCTAGGCTAACATCCCCATCGGCTATTTGGTTTGGGGGAACCTCATTCATCCCCATCGGCTATTTGGTTTGGGGGAACCTCATTCAGCTTTCACTGTTGTCGGTTGGGTTGACGTAGGTAGGAAAGCCAACAAAATTAAACCTGGTTGTGTTGTTCGTCTATCATACCTGTAGTTCACTGCAATACAAATCTTACCCTTCTAAGTAGGTGTACACAATAAAAGCTAACGGTGGAGAACTCGCTCCCGAAAAGAAGCAAGCTACCTCCTTTGCAAGGGTTTGAGGCTTGTTTACAAAACAAGCGTGAGCGTGCCGTTTTCTTTTGTCCGACTACTTACCATGGTTATCTTTGTTGCGTTGGGGCTCGTACCTCGACCAAACCTACTTGTTACCCTTTTAGCCTTCTACTGATTACTTTTTAATAACCTAATCTTAACCTTGTTTTATTTGCTTAACTTAATTTAAATCTAGTCCCCAAAAATGTATAATTTAAATCCGAACTATTTGAAAATCGGTGTTAAAATCAAAATTTTAACAGTTGCTATACAGAAGACAGAACCTTTATGGATTCATCTATGTATTCTATACAACAGTCATCTACGCAACTTGAGGCATCTTACCCAGAGATAAAACAATTGAGTGTAAATGCGACGCTGCAAGAATTACCTCTCTATAATTTTCAATTTGAAGCGTCTCAACCTGGAGAGGAAGTGGCTCATATCTTCCAACAAAACCCTGTATTACCAGGAGTTATTTTAATTGAACAGGGGAGATTTATGGGTATACTTTCGCGGCGACGGTTTCTGGAACAGATGAGCAGTCCCTATGGACTGGAACTCTTTTTGCGGCGACCACTCAAATCGTTATATCGTTTTGCCCAGACCGAGGTGTTAGTTTTAACCGGAGATACCCAAATTGTTACAGCAGCACGCCATTGTTTAGAACGTCCTTCAGCCTTACTCTATGAACCAATCGCTGTGGAGTTAACCACCCAAACCTACCGCCTATTGGACGCCTATCAATTATTAGTGGCTCAGTTGTATATTCACGAACTAGCCACCCGGTTACTCAAGCAGCTTTATCAGGAATTAGAAGTCGCTAACCTGCAATTAGAGGAACTCGCCAAGTCTGATGGTTTAACTGGGGTTGCCAATCGTCGGCGATTTGATGACTATTTACAAACATGCTGGAAACAACATTGTGTGGGAAACTCTTGGCTGTCGCTAATTATGTGTGATGTTGATTGTTTTAAATACTACAATGACACTTACGGTCATCAGGCGGGTGATGACTGTTTACGAGAAGTTGCATCGGCTATCCAACGTCAAGTTAAGCGTCCCGCAGATTTAGTGGCGCGTTATGGGGGTGAAGAATTTGTGGTCATTTTACCCCTGACTCCTCTCGATGGTGCAATTCAGGTGGCTCAAGCGATTGCAGAAGCGGTGCGGACTTTAAACATTCCCCATGCAACCTCTTTTGTGAGTCACTGCGTTACCTTGAGTCTTGGTGTCGCCAGTACCATTCCTAATCCACGACAATCACCAACAACCTTGACCGCAGCCGCCGATGCTGCATTATATCAAGCTAAAGCCGCCGGACGCGATCGCGTGATTGTTTATACCCGTTAGCATTAATGCTGATGGATAACTTCAACCGTCTCTCTTTTATATTTATATCAGGGATTCTCTACTTAAATTGGATTAATTCCCCGTGTTCACTTGATCTTTATTAAAGTTTAATCGTTTCTTAAAACGATATTAACGTTTCAGGGCATCTTCATTTTCTAGAATATTTTGTACAAACCAACTATTAAATCATTTTACAAACCATAAGACAAATAGTTGATTGTGGGTTTATATAAAAAATAGAGGTTTAATTTTATAGGTTTATGGTTTCTCTCCAAGACTTTTACCCCGAATTATGCGTCTTGCCTCAATTCGATACCGCTAATCTGACGTTGGATTCTACCATCCGAGAACTCAATCTCTATCACTTTCAGGTGGAATCGGTTCAACCCGGTAGAGACGTGGCTCAATCGTTCCAATTAAATCCTCTATTACCCGGAGTTATTCTAACTCAACATAGAAAACTTGTCGGGATGATTTCCCGAAGGCAGTTTTTAGAACAAATGAGCAGTCCTTATGGATTAGAACTGTTCTTAAAACGTCCCCTGCACTCCTTATACCGCTTCGTCAGTGGAGATATTTTAATCCTGAGAGGAGATACAAAAATAGTTGATGCGGCTCGTCGTTCACTTCAGCGTCTCCCCAAATTTGTCTATGAACCAATTGTTGTCGAACTAGAGTCAGGAACCTACCGCTTGCTAGACGTGCATCAATTACTCGTGGCTCAGTCACAAATTCATGAACTCACCACCCAGCTTTTGCATGAGCAAACTCAAGCGCAAATGATTCAAACAGAAAAAATGGCAAGTTTGGGACAAATGGTAGCGGGGATTGCTCATGAAATTAAGAATCCAGTCGCGTGTATTACCGGTAATTTTGAATTCTTAGATGATTATTGTGACAAGTTAATTGAATTATTGACAGCCTACGCCGCAGAAGTTCCCCAGCCATCAGAAGATTTAAGTCAACTCAAAGAAGATTATGAACTCGATTTTATCTTAGAGGATTTACCGAAAATCCTGAAAAGCATGAAATTAGGATCAGAACGATTAACCAAAATTGTTGGTAGTCTGCAAAACTTCTCACACATGGATGAGTCGAGACATCAGCCTGCGGATATTCATGAGTGCATTGAGAGTACATTAATTATTTTGAATAATCGCCTCAAAAAAGGAATTAAATTAATGAGGAATTATGCGGAATTGCCATTAATCAACTGTTCATCCGGTCAGCTTAGTCAGGTTTTCATGAATCTAATCAGCAATGCCATTGACGCCCTGAATGAAAAGATAGAACAAGCCGGAAATGGGTCTGGCTCATGGCAGCCTCAGATTGAGATTAGCACTCGTCTAGTAGCAAAAGAGGAAAGAGATTGGGTTTTGGTAAAAATTAGTGATAATGGTACAGGAATAGCACCCAATATTCAACAGCGAATATTTGAGACATTCTTTACGACTAAGCCAGTCGGAAAAGGGACAGGATTAGGGTTAGCGATTACTCATCAAATTGTCACTGAGAAACATGATGGGAAGTTGTTAATGCATTCACAGTTAGGAAAAGGGACAACCTTTGAAATTTTATTGCCATTAGAGTAATCAGTCTCTAGTAAGAAGACATACATCCTGTAGGGGCGACCCGCTTGCATAAATGAACAACGGTGTCCATTCAATTTCATCGGGTCGCCCTTTACTCAACCCTGGTACGTGAGAAGTTAAGGCTGGTGGGCAATGCCCACCCTACGGTATATCAAAGAATCAACAGCTTACTGGGTATCCTCAGACTGTTCTAACTCTTGTTTTAACTGTTGATATTGACGAGTCAGATTTTCCAGTTGTTGCTCAAGTTGCTGTAGTTTCTGCCAATAATCGAGAGAACGTATATTTAAACGACCCAAAGAATCCGTTGTATCTCTACGATTAATTTCATCGGCTAAAACGGCATCATTCCAGGTGACTCGTTTCACTTCATCGAATGTGGTGACTCCTTGTTTGACGAGATTTAAGCTATAGTTATATAAGGTCTTCATCCCTTGTTTGATGGCAACATCTTTGATGGAATGTTCTGGAACTCCTTCCCGAATTAAACGTTGTATCTGTTCACTATTTCGCAAGACCTCATAAACACCCACTCTCCCTTTGTAGCCAAATCCATGACATTTGGGACAGAGTGTCCCATTCCATCTCGCCTCACGAATCTCTTCAGGTTGCAAAGTATTTGCCTTATAGAAAGTACATTGCTCCTGACTTAATGCAGATAGACCAAATCGCTCTAATTCAGATGAGTTTGGTTGATAGGGGATACGACAATCAGAACAGACTCGCCGCAGCAATCGCTGGGCAATGACTCCTAGGAGTGCCTCAGAGAGTATCCAAGAATTTACCCCAAGCTCCTTTAAGTTCATTATTGCACTAACCGTATCTTTTGTATATAATTCAGTGATAATTAAATGTCCTTGCATCACTGCATTGGTCGCCATAATTGCCGTTTTTTTATCTTGAATTTTACCAATAAGAATGACATCAGCATCTTGACTGATTATAGACTCCAAGTTACTCACAACATCAAGATGAAAGTTGTGCTGAACTTGAACCTGAGTAATGCCAGGTAACGAATACTGAATTGGATCTTCAATTGTCAAAATATTCATGTCCGGCTGATTCTGTTCTGCTAAGAGCGAAAATGAAGTCGTTGTTTTCCCTGAATTTGTAGGTCCAGTGACCAGAATCAGTCCAAAGGGACAACTTTTCATATCTCTAACAATCTTTAGGGTATCTGTATCGGTAATGAGAATATCTAAGCCAATCTTGGTACTGGAATCATCTACTATGTTTAGAACTATTCTTTCTCCATAACGGCTGGGTAGAATGCTAACTCTAAAATCAACGTTGCAACCGTGAAACATACGCCGAATTATACCCTGTTGAGGTATTCGCCGTTCAGTAATGTCAAGATATGCCATAATTTTGAAGCGAGCAGAAATTGCATTTTTGATTGTCTTGGGGAGAGGTTCAAACGCTTGGTGTAGGACTCCATCTTTCCGGAAGCGTACCCTTAAGTACTCTTGTTGAGGTTCGATATGGATATGAGAGACTCCATCTTGCAATGCCTTAGCCAAAATTCTATTGACGAGATTAATAACGGGATCGCCACCGCTTTCATTCAATGGTTCAGATAAATCTGTCTCAGTTTCTTCGGGTGCATCAGAGACTGTATCTAGATCATCAAGATCTCGGCTTATATCAGTCTGTTTTGCTGCTTCTTCTTTCTTCTCTTGTGCCAACTTTTGATCGCGATATTGATTCAGTAGATGCTGATAGTCTTCCTGGGTAATCACCATCCGTCGTAATTTAATTCCTTGAGGGCGCAGAATCCGGTTCAAATCATCTTGAGCGTCTAAATTATCAGGATCAACCATAGCGACAAGTAGGGATGATGGTTGAGTCTCCGTTTGCGATAGAGGAAGTACTCGATAGCGACTACAGATATCAATAGAAATTAGGCGCTCGATGAGTTCCTTAATTTTTTGATTGGAAATTTCACTCCGTTCGGGATCAAGAGATTCAACACCGTAAAGTATTTTGAGTTCAAAGAGTTGTTGTTTCTTGTACTGGCGCAGTAAGTCGGGTGGCAACTGACGACCCGTAATTGATTCAATAACATCAGTCAGAGGTCTTCCTGACTTTCGACTTTCCCTCAAGGCGGTTCGCATTTGCTCCAGATTCACATAACCCGCTTGAATCAATTTTTTAGCAAAGGGAGGCAAGGGTAAAAAGAAGTGGGTAACTTGATTCCGTAAATGGGGGGGGATTTGAGACTCGGTGAGGGATTCGAGAATCTCAATCAGGATAACGGCGCGTTGGTGGGGCGATTGAGTTGTGCGTCGTGAGCCTTTAACGGTAGACTGTTGTTGGACAGATTCGCTCCATTGCAAAAAGAGCGCGATCGCCTCCTCCATCTGTTGAGGGTTAACATACCTCGCCTTAATCAAAATTTTCGCTAGCGCCGAGAAATAAATCGGTACAGACATGACAGTTGTTGCGATTGATGGTCATTTCAGTCGATGCACCAGATTTGCTGCAACTATAGCAAATATTGTCATTGGTCATTGGTCATTGGTCATTCGTCAATTTGCGAGAATTGAACGGTTAGGTCAGGGCGGGTTTAGTTATATCAGGATGACAACGAAATGTTAGTAGTAAAACCCGCCCCTACACAATTTTCCCATCTTCCCCATCTCCCCCATCTTCCCCATCTCCCAGACGTTCCACCGGAAAGTCTCTACAATCTCCCCCATCTTCCCTATCTCCCCCATCTCCCCCATCTTCCTTATCTCCCCCATCTCCCTGTCAGCCTCAACGATCAAATTAAATGCGTGACAGCTTACGCTTGTGTGGGATCATAGACTATGATGTCCCCTTATCTTGTGGAAAAGTTGATCGATGAAACAGTTAATCCAGGGTCTGCATGAGTTCCAGACCAATTACTTTACAGCGCACCGGGAGTTATTTGAGTTACTCTCTCAAGGACAACATCCGCGAGTTCTGTTTATTACTTGCTCCGATTCTCGGATTGATCCCAATCTGATTACCCAAACTGAGCCGGGTGAAATGTTTATCATCCGTAATGCGGGGAATATTATTCCTCCCTATGGAGCGACGAATGGCGGAGAAGGTGCAGCCGTTGAGTATGCTATTCATGCATTAGGTATTGAAGATGTGATTGTTTGTGGTCATTCCCACTGCGGCGCGATGAAAGGATTGCTGAAACTCAGCAAATTGGAAGAGGATATGCCAATGGTTTACGAATGGCTCAAACACGCGGAAGCAACGCGGCGGATTATTAAGGAACATTATCAAAGCTACGAAGGGGCAGACCTGCTAAATGTTTCTATTCAAGAGAATGTTCTTAACCAATTGGAAAATTTACGCACGTATCCGGTGATTCAATCTCGACTCAAAGCTGGGAAATTACAACTCCATGCTTGGGTGTATGAAATTGAATCGGGAGAAGTTATGGAATATAACCCGGTTCAAGGTCAGTTCATACCACCAAGAACCCAATTTGCTAGAGCCACTTGGATTACGCCAGAACAGCAAGAGCGTATCTTTAAAGGCTCTTATAATGCTCATTAGGTGTAATTCGTCCTTTGTCAGTGGAATAGATTTTACCATTGAATCGGGCGCAAAGCTTTGCGCCCCTACAGTTGCTGGGTATGAGCCTAATTGATTGATCAAATTAGGTGTGCCATACTACTACAAATGCGTGATTTTAGTCCGATGAATCAATCAACGCTTTAATGACGCCGATTTTAGCTTGGGAGACTTTTGACCCTAAGGTGGGATTAGTCGAACCAATAAAATATTCTCCAGTTGGCAGATAATGTAATGCCAATTCGGGATAGGTAATAATTTCCCAATCTTTATAGATTTCGGTCTTTTCATGATTATGGCTGGGTCGATTGCTTTCGTAACACCAGCCTGCTGCAAGTAATTTTTCGATTAGGGTTGACATGGAAAATCAGCTAATTAATTCTCGGATAGAAATTTCGGGAAACTGTCATGCATTTACATTAGGTATCGATGAATGGTAATGACTTAGGGTTGGTGGGCAATGCCCACCCTACGGTAGGGTTTAAATGCTTAACAGTTCCGACTCGCTTTTGGTAGATTTCCCTGTATCAGTCTCTACCCTAGCATTCGTCATTTGTCTTATGTCATTCGTCATACTCGCTTTCATCGAGAAGCAAGCTACGTCATTCGTCATTTTTTTGCACCTGATACCAAGTCGCAGTCATACGCCATGTCCGATCCTTTGAATCGAAGGATCAAGTTGGGGCGGGTTTAGTTGCATCTGGGTACAATCGACAAGATAGTAGTGAAACCCGCCCCTACACAATCAAAACTATATGCCGTGAAAAGTCAGCATCACCCCCTTGCACCTCCTAGACAACGGGCAGAAACTTTAAGAAACTTTACAATTGGGAGAGATGACACTATAGTCGGACTGCCATGCACCTAACCTACTTCGGCGCCAATAGCTGGCTACTCGAACTTGGGCAAAAACACATCCTGATTGATCCCTGGCTTGTTGATTCCCTAATCTTTGGCAATATGCCCTGGTTGTTCAAAGGCGACAAACCTCCAGCCTTGGATGCGCTTCCTGATCAGATAGACTTGATTCTGCTATCTCAGGGACTCGATGATCACGCCCACAAACCTACCTTGGAAAAGCTGGACAAGACGATTCCCGTCGTGGGTTCAGAGAATGCAGCCACGGTGGTGAAAGAGTTGGGCTATACTCAGGTGACGCCGTTAGCCTTTGGTCAAACCTTCACCCTCGCTGACCAAATTGAAATCCGCGCCTTACCAGGGGCACCGATTGGTCCTTTTTTGCAGGAAAACGCCTATCTGGTCAAACAGTTAGAGAGTGGCACAAGTCTCTATTATGAACCTCATGGGTATCCACCCGATCAGTTAAAAGAGTATGCTCCCATCGATGTGGTGATTAGTCCCGTGGTGACGTTGGAATTACCTGTGCTGGGACCGATTATCCAAGGTCATCGTACCGCACTGCAACTGGCACAATGGGTGCAACCCCAAGTGTTTCTACCCACAGCCGCCGGAGGTGGAGTTGAATATGAGGGAGTACTAGATTCCCTGTTGAATCAGGTTGGTAGTCTGGAGGAGTTGCGATCGCAACTGGCACAGCACAACCTATCCACTCAGGTGATTGACCCTCAGCCAAAAGAAGCGCTGGAACTTAACCTGACACCTCAAATGGCTTAGTATTCTGCACATTACTGTCCTGGGTTATTGGTTCAATTTAAGCAACTCCCAAGGACAAAGGACAAACGATCAAACCTATTCCCTAAGGAGATAAATCATGTTGGAACTGTATCAATTTGAAATGTCGCAGTTTTCGGAAAAAGTGCGGCTGATTCTAGATTACAAAGGGCTAGCCTATCGCAAAATTGAAGTCACTCCCGGAATCGGACAGCTAGACTTGTATCGCCTATCGGGTCAACGGCAAGTCCCGGTTCTCAAAGATGGGGATACCGTCATTGCTGATTCTACTGCGATCGCGATGTACTTAGATCGCAAGTATCCCGACAAGCCCCTAATTCCCACCGATCCCCACCAACGCGCCCAATGCTTGCTGATGGAAGAATGGGCAGATGAATCCATTGGTGTCAAAAGTCGTAAAGTCTTCTATGGGGCATTAAGTCACAATCCCAGCTATCGCACATCAGTCTTACCCAAAGATACGCCAGATTTCTTCAAAACCGTTCTGGGCGGTGTTCCCGCAGAAGTGTTTGAGGTTTTGGGGATTGGTTTCGGTTGCAGTGCAGACGCTCTCAAAGACGCCAGAGATAGCCTGAAGCAAGACTTAGAAGCCCTCAGCTTAATTTTGTCCGATCGCCCGTATCTGGTCACAGACAGTCCCTGCTTAGCAGATTTTGCCGTGGCTGGGGTTAGTTTACTGCTGAAATTTCCCGAAGGTTCCTATCTGGATTTGTCTGACTCCCTGAAAGGGAAAGGGATTCCTGGTTTAGCCGATAGTAGCGTGTATCAAACCTTCTTCGACTGGCGCGATCGCCTCTATGCTGAGTATCGCACGCCATTGACCACAACGGGAACCAGCGATTCGCCACCAACCTCTATTGAGATTGAATAAACATCAGTGATTTAAGGGCATGGCACTACCATGCCCTTACTCAATCGATACTAACCGAACCAAAATCAAACAGCTACCGGAGTGGCTTTCAACTCAAAAATCTTCTCAATCGCATCTTCAACCACCTTATCGGGTGTAGATGCTCCAGACGTTACACCGACAACAATTTCACCCTCTGGGAGCCAATTTTCTGTCACCGTCATATCTTGATGCAGTACCTTGTGATCAATCCGATTCCCCGGACCAATTCGCTCAGCGCTGTCGATATGATAAGAGGGAATTTTCCGTTCAATGGCAATTTGTTGCAGTTGCGTGGTATTGGATGAATTAAAACCACCAATCACAACCATTAAATCTAACGTTTCTTCAACCAACTCTAACATCGCATCCTGCCGCTCTTGAGTGGCATCGCAGATGGTGTTAAAACTCTGGAAATGCTGATTTAGCTGAACTGGACCATACTTTTTCATCATCGTGCGCTCAAACAGCTTACCAATTTGCTCAGTTTCGCTTTTGAGCATGGTGGTTTGGTTGGCTATGCCAACATGCTCCAAATCCCGCTCTGGGTCAAATCCTGCGGACGTGGCGCGGCTGAATTTTGCCAAAAACTCGTCCCGATTCCCACCGTTGAGGATATAGTTGGCGACGTACTCGGCTTCTTGTAGATTCAGCACTACCAGGTATTTCCCAGCAAAAGAACTGGTGGCTATGGTTTCTTCGTGCTTATACTTGCCGTGAATGATGGAGGTGTATTCTTTCTTCTTATGCTTCTCCACCGTATGCCACACTTTAGACACCCAAGGACAGGTGGTATCGACAATCTTACAGTTTTTATCATTGAGCAGTTGCATTTCCTGAACGCTGGCACCAAAGGCGGGTAAAATTACCACATCACCCGCACCAACGATGGAAAAGTCTTTTGTCCCATCCTCAACGGGAACAAAGTTGACGTTCATATTCTGTAGGCGTTGGTTGACGGAGGGATTGTGAATAATTTCATTTGTCATCCAGATGCGCTCGGTGGGAAAATGTTGGCGAGTTTCATACGCCATAGCCACAGCACGTTCCACACCCCAGCAAAAGCCAAATGCCTCTGCCAGGTGAATGGTCACATTTCCCCGTTTGAGTCGATAGTTATTATCGCGGATTTCTTGAATCAAGCTGCTTTGATATTCAGATTGAAGCTGAGTCGCCACCTCCGCATCGTGACCAAATCCCTTACGGTGATAGTTTTCTGAACTATGGAGTGAACGTTTGAAGGCTTGTGTATCCATGAAACTTGTCTAGCAGATGAGTGTATACAATTGTTAATTCATTATGATCTTAAGACGAATCCGGTTGGGTCGGGAAATAGGGAATAGAGAATAGGGAATAGGGAATAGGGAATAGGGAATAGGTTACAATCCGCCATCAATAACCAGTTGATCCGTGACTTGTAGGGCATAGTGCCAAATTACATAGCCTTGAGGATTCAGGTGCAAGCCGTCGGTACTCAATTCCATTTTCAGATTGCCTTCGGTATCGGCGAATAGGGGATAGAGATCCAGGTAAATGGCATCTTCCGACTCCGCGATCGCTTTCAATCGCTGATTAATCTCTAAAATACGACTGTTGGGGATTTCCAGGAGGCGATCGCGCCCTTCCCAGGTGGCGTTTTCCCCGCTATGGGGCAAAATCGATTGGACGATAATTTTGGCTTCAGGATGCGTGCGCCGCAGGTAACGAATAATTAGCCGTTGGTTAGCTAAAATCGTCTCATCTGTGATCCCTCGAATGATGTCATTGATGCCAATCATCAAAAAGATGATATCCGGCTGGGTTTGATCCAACACATCCAAGCGATTTAGCAATCCGGCTGTCGTTTCGCCAGAAATTCCCTGATTCAGCCAGGTTCGTTGCGTCGGTAGCATTTCATTGGGAAACCAGAGACTGATGGAATCTCCCAGGAGGATGGCTAAATCCTCTGGCTTCTGATCCACCATCACCTCAGCTTCTTGTTCCAGCAGCGCCACCCATTGCTGGTAATTGAACTGGTGGCGGGGTCCGAGTTCGGGGACAAGGGTAGGGGTTGCTTCTGCTTCTGGAGCCGCATCAGTCGCTAGAGACTGGCTCACTGCAGAAGGGATAGCTCCTTGGTATTGGCGCAGCAATACCCCCGCGATCGCTAGCACCAGTAAGCCATTGACAGCGAGGGAGAAAACCGCCCAAATTGGAAAGCTTTTCGAGGTTGTGGACACTTGTCTAGATTCAGCATCGGCTCTCTCATCAGATTGTAGTCCTATTCCACTTTTGCCGATCATAAAAACCATGACAAAGGGGCAATTCATGAATTGCCCCTACAGGATGTTATTGGCAATTAACTAGCTTCCGTCTAACCAGAAGCGCTCCCGTTAAACTTCTGAGCCGCGAGGAATGTCAGCTGTACTCCCACTGACGCTACCAAACGAGCTACTGGTCAACACGTCTGATTCCTTAACAAATCCACTGTAGGCTTCCATACCATGTTCACTAATATCCAAGCCATGGATTTCTTCTTCGGCTTTTACTCGTAGTCCCAAAGTCGCTTTCAGGGCTAGCCAAACAATGGAGCTAAATGCAACGGTGAAACCGCCTACACAGAGGATACCCAGGAGTTGAACACCCAGTTGACCGAGTCCTCCCCCATAAATCAAGCCGAGTCGTTGACCCGCATCATTTTCAGCGAAGGTGAAGATACCAACAGCAATGGTGCCCCAGATCCCGTTAACTAAGTGGACAGAGATCGCACCCACGGGGTCATCAATATGGATATTGTCAAAGAAGGAAACCGCAAAAACCACGATAATGCCCCCAATCAGACCAATTATGACGGCTGACAGATAGGAAACGGCATTACAGGGAGCTGTAATCGCAACTAAACCTGCTAAGATGCCATTGATAATCATCGAAAGGTCAGGTTTTCCATCTTTTAACCAAGAGGTAATGGTGGCGGCAATACCGCCAGCAGCAGCGGCGAGGTTTGTGGTTACTGCAATATACGGCACACTTGCATTAGCCGCGAGTTCTGATCCGGGGTTAAAACCAAACCAGCCGATCCACAGAATTAAGCATCCCAGTGTGGCAATACTCATATTATGACCGGGAATCGCATTGATTTGACCGTCTCTATACTTTCCTTCACGGGGTCCGAGAAAGGCAGCTCCCATCAATGCTGCCCAACCACCAACCGAGTGAACCACGGTTGAGCCAGCAAAGTCGGAAAAGCCCATTCCTCCTAGCCAACCACCACCCCAGACCCAGTGTCCGGTAATGGGATAGGAGATTCCCGTCAACAAAAGACTGAAAACGAGAAAGTCAATAAACCTAATCCGTTCAGCAACCGCACCCGAAACAATGGTGGCAGCAGTTCCGGCGAAGGCAGCTTGGAACAGGAAAAACACGGAGATCGGTAAGCCGGTAGGAAATGGATCGAGTCCATAAGTACCCGGATCGGTGCTAGTTAAGAAAAATCCACCTAAACCAATAAATCCAGTTCCTGCACCGAACATGAAGGAAAACCCAATTGCCCAAAATGCAATGGTTGCTAGGGCAAAGACAATCAGGTTTTTGGAGAGAATGTTAACCGCATTTTTCTGACGACAGAATCCGGTTTCTAGCATACCGAATCCGGCATTCATGAAGATCACCAGAATCGCAGCAATCAAAACCCAGATCGCGTTTAACGTTCCCTGAAGTTGGGCAACAGCATCGGCGTCAACCGCCTCAGTTTGAGCAACGGCTGCCGTATTCCAAACCACGACAATAATCGCCGTTAGCGGAATACAGGCTAGCCAATAAGGAGAAAAAGATTTGGCTATGGTTTTTAAGGGGTCAAAATAGGGAGAATCCCAGAAGGATTGGGAATATCCTGGTAAATCAACTTGTCTAGTTTTTGGGGGAGACTTTTTTCGGTCGGAAGTTTTCTCAAACGTTCGTCTAGACATCATTTCGCTCTCTTTCCTGTATTTCTGGTGGAACACATCCTAACATTGAGCTAAGAAGCGGTAAATAAAGTCATTGGAAGTATGACGTAGAAGAGGGGGTAAGTATCTGAGTATGACAGAACTCCTCGCCTATTTTCTTTGGTTTACTGCCAGCTTTTAAATAGTGCTGCCTGATTAAGGAATCGGGAGTTTTGGAAGTTGGCGTGTCTACGTTAGACAAAACCCTACAAATAAGTTGCCAGATAGTCAAGAGCCTCAATTCTTCTCAATAACTGGGTTCATTATCTTTAGGAAATTCTCAAATCTTCAATTTTCTGGCTGGATATTTCTGTAACAAAATATACGGTTTTGGGCGTGATTCCTTAAAATATATTGCGGTAGTTCCCTAGCTAAGAGCTTTTGTCATCAAGACTTGGGTCAACCCGTCACCGGTTTGGCAGCCTGAGTTGACGGTTTTTTACGCGAGAGCGAACCGCCGTTTTGATTTTGCCTAAGCCTATTGATTTGGCAATGATTAAGATTTAAGTGAGCCTAAGAATTTAGGTCTCTCAAATAACGTCTTAATTAATTAAGAAAAATTTCTTTGGTGTTAAGTTAGGGCGGGTTTTGCACAAACGTTACCATCCATAGCCAAAAGCAAATTCCTAAACCCGCCCCTACAAACCAGATTCCTTTGAGCCTAACGTTGCGTCAAAACCAGGTTCCTCGAAGGTTGTGAAGGGTCAAAACTTAATCTATGACATTTGTGATAAATATTGCTGATATCCCAACTTTTCTAGCGCCGCTTGCTTATCCATGACGGATTGGGTTAAAGTCTGGCGGTACTGCTGCACTCGTTCGAGTAACTCAGGTTGTTGGGATGCCAAAATCTGTATGGCTAACAACCCGGCATTTTTAGCATTGCCAATGGCTACGGTAGCGACAGGGATTCCACCTGGCATCTGTACAATCGAGTAGAGGGAATCTACCCCTTGTAAATGGCGAGTGGAAACAGGAACGCCGATGACGGGTAATGGTGTCAGAGACGCCACCATACCGGGTAAATGAGCCGCCCCTCCCGCCCCAGCGATAATCACCTTGAGTCCACGCTGATGAGCAGTTTGGGCGTAGTCTACCATACGTTGGGGAGTTCGGTGCGCGGAAACGATCGCGACTTCACAGGAAACATCGAACTCTTCACAAATTGCGATCGCACCCTGCATCGTGGGCAAGTCGGAATCGCTGCCCATGATAATACCAATTTGTCTTATGTCATTTGTCATTTGTCATT
>CAKZMA010000820.1 GCA_937127375.1 uncultured Coleofasciculus sp.
CGGTTGCGTGAGATTCCGGGGGCGAAATTAGCGATCGCGACTAAACAACCTTGAGCAGTCGTACAAAATTTACCCCGTCAGATTTCGTTATCGGTTCGTTGTCATTGGTCATTAGTCATTTGTACAGCGTTTTCAGACTCAATGTGATACACGCATGGCTTCGCTTAACGCACTACAAGGATGGCTCTTCCGTACTTGTTGTGATAACGCAAGCTTATAATCTAGTCATATCAAGATTTTTAGCCTTTCTTCATCATTTATTTTGTATAATATGCTACGTTTTTCACCAAGTATCCGGGAGACCCCAAGGATTTCCTGATTATTGATATTAAGGTTTAAATGCCAAACACTTTAATAAGGTTTGAATAAATTATTTTCCACTCTGATTCAGGTACAATGCTGGCAGCTAATCCAACAGTGAGTTATGACCAGTTACCAATTTCCAGAGGCGTTCTGGTGGGGAAGCGCTACAGCTTCCTATCAAATCGAAGGTGCAGTAAACGAAGGTGGGCGTAAACCCAGTGTCTGGGATACATTTAGCGCTACCCCTGGACGTACCCTTAACGGTGATACAGGTGCTGTGGCTTGTGACCATTATCATCGCTACGAACACGATATAGACTTAATGGCGCAACTGGGTATTCAGCACTATCGGTTTAGTATCGCCTGGTCACGAATTATTCCCGATGGTCGTGGTACGGTGAATGAACAAGGGATTGATTTTTATAAGCGTTTGGTGGATTGCTTGCGGGATAAGGGGATTACTCCCCACGCGACTTTGTTTCACTGGGACTCCCCCCAGGCGTTAGAAGAGGCTTATGGTTCCTGGCAAAGTCGGCAAATGGCAATCGATTATGCTGACTATGTTACCGCCGTTGTCAGTCGATTAGGCGATCGCATTACCCATTGGATGACGCTAAATGAAATACCCTGCTTTACTCACTGGGGTTATGGGGTTGATTCTGATCCGCCTCATGCACCGGGAACGCGGGTGAGTTCACTCAAGCAGGTGTGGCAAACCTCTCACCACGCCCTTTTAGCCCATGGTTTAGGATGTCAAGCCATTCGCGCCGCATCTCCTGTTCCCTGTTCAGTAAGTTTAGTCGATAATTTTGCGGTAACCGTACCGATTAACGAATCTCCTGATCATATAGAGGCGGCTAAAAAAGCATTTCATACCTGTGGACAAAATGGTGGGATTATTTTTCCCGCCTTAACTGGAAAGTATAGTCCGGCGTTGTTGGAAAAATTAGGCGAAAATGCGCCCGATATTCAGGATGGAGACTTAGAAACCATTCATCAACCTTTGGATGTTCTGGGGTTTAATGTTTACTTCGGTGACTATGTTCGCGCTGTTGATAATGAATGCGGATATGAGGTTATCGATTTTCCTGAATATTATCCGAAACTAAATATGCCATGGTTACATATTCTGCCCGATTGTATTTATTGGGGCATTCGCCATATTAGTGAAACCGTGGGGCGTCCCGATTTACCCATTGTGATTACTGAAAACGGTTGTGCTGTTGCGGATGAGTTAAATAGTCAGGGGGAAGTTATCGATATTGACCGCATTTTTTACCTGCGTCAGCATTTGCGATCGGCTCATCGGGCTATTTCTGAAGGATATCCCCTAAATGGATATTTCCTTTGGAGTTTGATGGATAACTTTGAATGGTCTTATGGCTATGATCGTCGATTTGGATTGATTTATATTGATTATCCCACTCAAAACCGGATTCCGAAAGCCAGCTTTGATTGGTATCGAGAATGTATTAGAACCAATCGAGTGGTGTAGGATGGGATTAATTATACCAAATAGGGCTTTCTTTCTCTACCTTGAAGTTTATGTCTCTCTACTGGCGTGACACAGCTAACATAGTGGAATAGATTTTACCATTAAATCGGGCGCAAGTCTTTGCGCCCCTACAGTTTCGCTACACAGACAGATCCCCGACTTCTCCAAGAATTCGGGGATCTTGCTTTCAGAATAATAATGTATAACGAGCTGTTATAAACGCAATCCACCTATAGGTATAAATATTTTTATAAGCTGTTAATTTTGACTAAATTACTCTATTTTATTCCTGAAAAAGTAAAGCTTTATAAACGTTTCAAGCCTATCACCAGAACAGTTAAGAATCAGCGGTAACATGATACCGTTCAAATTCAAAAATTAATCATGTTCAAGAAACTGACAATCGCGGCGGCGGGAACTGCATTAATGGCGTTTGGTGTCTCAGAAACAGCACAAGCAGCCAGCTTTAACGTTGACGTATTAGCCAGTGATTTAAATAGTCCCAGAGGTTTAACGATTGGTTCTGATGGCGCTCTCTATGCGACAGAAGCCGGGAAAGGGGGTTCAGGTTCCTGTATTCCCTCGCCAAGTCGCCCTGAGGTTGACCTGTGTTATGGAGCAACAGGTAGGTTACTCCGCATTCAGGATGGAGTAACAGAACCAATTGTGACGGGTTTACCCTCGATCGCATCCCCCCAAGATGGCACGGAAGCCACAGGTTCCCATGATATCGCCTTTGATGCGACGGGACAGGCTTATGTTTTGGTGGGGTTGGGGAGTAATCCAGGGAATCGCGATCAACTGCCAACGTCTGACTTTGCTCAGTTACTGAAGATTAATGATCTGAATGGAGAACCGTCTTGGACTGCGATCGCGGATTAGTTGATTTGACTGATGGAACTTCAGTTCCCGAATCGACTTCTATTGTCGGGTTATTGGCGATTGGTGCTTGTGGTGTTGTTGCCCAGTTACGGCGCAAACAAAAGTCGGTTACTGTGATTTAAAAATTAAGATGAAAGCGAGATATAGCGTGTCAACTTAAGACTTTGTATCACTAACGCTCAAAGTTTAGATCCCCCTAAATCCCCCTTCAAAAGCAGGGGGTTTTCAAAGTCCGGGGGAATCTTTAAAATAAAAGTGAACTTTTCCCGGTAAAATTAAGAAAAGCTCACTTTTTTAAATTTCAAAAAAAACATGCTTACTCGCCTAATTGAAGAATTCAAAAAAGTCAAGGATTTTCGCAACAAG
>CAKZMA010000821.1 GCA_937127375.1 uncultured Coleofasciculus sp.
ACTTCTTCAACCGAAAAGCCCGTCATTTCTTGCCACTCTTCCACAGTAAAGTCATACCCCCGTTCTTTCGCCATTTCGATAAAGGCGTCTACGTTGGGGGCAGCACTAAGTTCCTCTCTTAAACCCGGGTTCGCTTTAGCATCTCGAAACAGCTTCGCCACTTGCTCCTTCGCCATTCCTGGTAACTCCTAATTTGACCAAATAATGCTACACTAGCAGACTTTCGACTCTAGGCAAAGCAAATTTTGTTAAATTTCTCAACGCTTTGGGAAACCACCGCTTAGACTGACACCGTGCTTATGGCAGGATAGCAATACACAGCTTAACAAGGCTTGGCAGGAGCAGCAGTTATGGTTAAGGGTAACCCAAAAGGATTTCTGGGACGTTTATTTCAACAATTTCGCAGCGTTGAAGGAAGTCGGATTTTCCATCGCTTCAAGACGATCCCAGGTCGCTTTCGAGCCATCCTACTGCGGTTCGTCCCAGCGCGGTTACTTTGGTTATTTCCATTCCTACAAGATGAACTGAAACAGCGTGCGCCGAGTTTGGATGAACTCAAAGATCGCATGGCGGGTAAAACGAAACCCGGTGAAGGATTAGAAGCCGAAGCCGAAGGTGGCGTGGTGACAGAAGTCGTCGTTCCGCCAGGGGTAAAATCCCTCTATCCGGAGTATCGCTGTGTTCGGGGAAATCCTCTTTACTGTGAATGGGTGCAACAAACCCTGCTCGAACAACCCGGTGCCAACTATTGTACTCAATGTGGATTTCCGACACTGTTACCGCCAGAAACAAAAATTCGCGGGCGTCGGGGAACCTATCAAATTGAAGGCTTCCTCAAAAATCGGGGTCGAGGTCGTCTTTATCAAGCCCTGCAACTCCCCACTCGCCAACCCGTAGTGATTCGGGAATACCTCCTGCCCGATCGCTATTTTAATTTCCAAGAAAGTCAGTTACGCAAAGAAGCCTTTGTCAATCTTGCTGGTGTCACCTTGGCTGATGGGCGGGTGCAAGACTTTCGCCTCGTCTCTCCGTGGGACGCGATCGCAGATCCCCGTTTTGAACGCTGCTATTTAGTTAGCCAGGGGATCTTAGATACCTATCCTAGTCTAGCCAGTTACGTGGCAGAAACTGGGGCGATGACCAGTTATCAGGTGCGACAAATCCTGGAACAGGTGCTGCAAAGTTTGGAATTTCTCCATGGACAAAAATTTCGTCTCCCTTCGGGTTTAGTCCAAGAGGGACTCACCGATGGCAATATCAGTTTAGATAGTTTACTGATTGTTCCCAGTTTCCAAGGCTTTTTTATCTACCTGTGTGACCTTCTCTTGTGGGAAGGACGATTTGATCCGCCCTTACTCGAACGTCCTTTAATTTCTGCAAAGAAGGATTTACAAGACTTGGGGTATGTGGCATTTTATCTTTTAAGCGGCGGTACTCATGATCCGGTTACGCTTCAACCCTTTAATCCCCGGATTACCAAGCATTGGCCCCTAATTAAACCCGTGTTTAAAGACTATATTTTATCCCTCATTGGCATTGGTACCTCATCCTTTGAAACCGCAGAAATTGCCCGACGCGCCCTATTACAATTGCCCCCCGAACTGCAAATTATTCCCCCTTTCTCTCAACCGGAAGTAGAAGCCGAGGCGAAGAAAAAGAAACGGCGGTGGTGGCGTCCCCGGTTATTATGGCTACTTTTGCTACTGATTTTATTTGGAGTATTACTCTGGTGGCTATTCGGCAGAAATCAACCTCAAACCGCAATGGACACTGAACCATTTCCCTGCTGTATTGAACAGGTATCCGGGATTCCGACGGGAACATTTACCTATACAGCAGAAGCATACGGAGCGTGGGATTATATCCTAGAGCAACCCAATTTAATTGCCAAGGATACCACCTTGGCGGGTGAATTGTACCAGCGTCAACCGAAATTAGAGTTAAACTATCAACCTGTACCCTCTTGGACAGACGCGATCGTCCAGGTTCGGGAGGAGGAGGCGGAGTTTGCGATCGCGACTCCCCTGAATCGCCTAGGATTTGCCTTAGACGCAGAAGAAGTGGCGCATGATGGCTTAGTTGTCTTTGTCGCCTTCAGTTATGCCCAACGGGAAAACAGCTTACCCGCCGCCTTAAATGGGCAAATTAGCTTTGAGCAACTACGCTTACTCTACACCGGAGAAATTACCAATTGGCAAGAATTAGAAGGACCTGATCTCCCGGTTCAACTCTATGTTCCTCCCAGTGATCAAGCCATTGACCTGTTTAAGCAGCGGGTTCTGCGAGAGGATACGAATACAAGTAATATTGCCGAATTTGAAGCACTTCTGCAACAAAGTAACCAACCGAGTCGTTCATTTGCCAATTTAGGTCGTCCGCCGATTATCCGCACCCAAACCTTTGAGACACTGCGACAAGTCATTCGGGATTTTGAGGGGCGAAACATTGGCGCGATCGGATTTGATTCTTTGAGTAAAGTCTTAGGACAATGTTCAGTCTATCCCCTAGCCATCGTGGACGGAGAAAATGATGCGATTTCACCATTGGTTCAAGATAACCGACAACCGATTACTCCGAACATAGATTTATGTAATGCTAAAGGGAGTTATGGTGCCAATGTGGAGGCATTTATTAGCCAAACCTATCCCTTAGCTTATCCCCTAGCCGTTATTTATCCGAGAGATAATAGCCGCCCCCCCATTGGCACAAAGTTTGCTGAAATTCTCAGAACTGAACAGGGGCAATGTTTATTGTCTAAAACCGGATTAGTCCCACTGCGACCCTATCTGGATTCTACATTCTGTACTCAGGAATTAGAAAGCGCTGAACCTGATAACGGATGAATAAGTTGGGCAAAATTTACCTAATCTTAATCGCTCTTGGTCTGAAATCACCACTTGATGAGGTATAGCCTTAAGCAAGATCCCCGACTTCTCCAAGAAGTCGGGGATCTGTCTGTGTACCTCACTTACTTGAAAGCTATCTGAATCAAA
>CAKZMA010000822.1 GCA_937127375.1 uncultured Coleofasciculus sp.
ATGGATTTGTGGTGATATCTCTGGATTCTGGGAGAAGACAAAATTTTATATTTTACGCCAATTAATTCATCCGCCAACACTTCACAAACCCCGAATTGAAAATAAAATGAAACCTAAGATAACCACTAAATTCATGAAGTCAGACCTAATCAACGATGCAATTAAGCTCAATTAACCTCCCCAACTATTTAATCCAACTGGGGCTATGTCCACCAGAAAAGCAAAATCAGCTCATTATTAAACCCGTTGCGGCGAAAAACTTTAACCTCTTAGTCACCTTACCCGACGGTGAAAAACTCCTAGTTAAGCAAGAACGGTATAATCAAGACGGGAAAACAGCCGGAGAATTTGGTCAAGAGTGGCGCATTCAGGAGTTTGTACAGCACTTTCCTGAACTTGCTACCCTTCACCCCTATTTGCCCAAGGTACTGCACTTTGATCCGGGGGAATCAATCATCATATTCCGCTACTTAGACGAGTACCGCGACGTAATGGAATTCTACGCTGAAGAGACAATCTTCCCGAGTGCGATCGCGGCGTCTATTGGTACCACTCTAGCAACCATTCATCGCACCACCTTTAACCGAGACGACTATCGGCAGTTTTTCTCACAACCGCCTCACACTCTCCCCGAAACCGTACCCAACCTGATTGGCGGATTAGAACGAATCACCCCAGACATCTTTGGGCTGGTTCCCGTCGATGGACTCAAATTCTTTGCCCTCTATCAACGATACGACAGTTTAGGAAACGCGATCGCAGAACTTGGCAAAACCTTCACCCCCAGTTGTCTCACCCACAATGACCTGAAACTCAATAATATCTTACTTTCTAACCACTGGGAACAATCGCGCGATCGCAGAGTACGATTGATTGACTGGGAACGTTCTCATTGGGGAGATCCAGCCTTTGACGTAGGAACTCTCATCGCTAGCTATATCCAAATTTGGCTGAATAGTTTAGTCATCAGCAACGCCCTGAGTCTCGAAGAATCCCTGCGGTTAGCCACAACTCCCCTCGACCAACTGCAACCCTCAATTGCCAGCTTAACCCAAGCCTATTTCCACAGCTTCCCCGAAATCTTAACACACCGCCCCACCCTCTTACTTCAAATCATCCAATTTGCCGGTTTAGCCTTAATTCAACAAATTCAAGCAACAATTCAATACCAAAAATCCTTTAGCAACTCAGGAATCGCCATGCTACAAGTCGCCAAAACCCTACTCTGTCGTCCCCAACAATCCATCCCCACCCTATTTGGCACCACAACACCCGATCTAATCCCCCCAAACCCCTCCCCCAACTCCCCCGAAACCCTCTGCGCCCCTCTGCGTTAACCTCTGCGTTCCTCTGCGTTAAAAAAATAAAATCATGCAACTCCTAAACATCCCCACCCATTCCCTCCTCGACACCTTACAAAACATCGCCAACACCATAGAACTCCAAGCCAACTTTTGCATCCATCATCCCAACTACAAACCCTTTGAACTCCCCCAAGAAATAATTAACCGTCTCCAGAAAATGCCCTCAGACATCCAACAACGCTACTGGAGTCTGCAACTGCGTGGCTTTCTCTACGGAATCTACTACAATCAATCCCTAGAAAATAGCCTCGCCCTGAATACCGATAACTCAGCCATACCCCTAGACCTAGAAAACAATACCCTTTTAGGATTAGACTTAAACTTCTATCAACAATTACACGATCACAATCAAGGAACCGGTTACTTTGACCCCGGTTGGTTCGTCCTCAAACAGGAAACCGATAACACAATTGTCGTCAGCAAAGGCAGTTTAAAGCTGCACATTGAACCCCAACGCCATCTCCACCCCAACCAACCCGCAGCTATTGGGGATACCGTAGCGATTCGGATGCCCAAAAACCTGATCCAAAACGGATTTTACATGGCAGTAAGTAACGCCGGAACCCAAGCTGAACCCACCGTAGATCATCCCTCAGAAACCGTGCGAATTTACTTTAACCTCACCCCAGACGGGGCGTTTTCTGTCATGGATAGCCTAACTCAGAAGTTTAACGCGATTAACCTGCCTTTTACCTTTAAAGTCCTGTATAACCCCCAAGACTACGGACGTTATGATTCCGGAGTTTTCTACTTCGATAAACCCAATTACCCCACGGTTCGCCAAGTGTTGCAGGTGATCTATGAAGAAAATCAAGCCCATTTTAAACCCCAAGTTCCCCTCTTTACCAAGGTACTCGCCCCCGGATTAGGGTTAGCCGAAGAACCCGATACCAAGTTTGGCACACAAGAAAGTTTTGGCATGAACCGTTGTCAACTGATTGCCAATGGGTTACTAGAAGCTTGGCAAAACGGTGATAACTCCCCAGACGGGCGAATGCAGGCAATTCTCCAACAGTTTTACCTGTTTGGGATTGACATAAACCGTGCCTATCTCAATGCCAATTCTGACGATAATTATACACCTTTACTGGGTTCGTAGTAGGCACTTTAGTGCCATAAGCGCTAAAGCGCTTACTACAA
>CAKZMA010000823.1 GCA_937127375.1 uncultured Coleofasciculus sp.
GGTTTGACCGGATTGTCCCACAGCAAGGCTTTGAATCACAAGCTGAGAGGCTTCAGGCGTGGTCATAAAATAACGGGTCATATTGGCATCAGTGACAGTGACAGGACCGCCTCTGGCAATTTGTGCCTGGAAAATCGGGATCACACTACCGCGACTCCCTAAAACATTGCCAAAGCGCACCACCAGAAAACGGGTTTGGCTTTTGGCGGCGCACGCTTTAACCAGGAGTTCGGCTAAGCGCTTGCTTAAGCCCATAAAGTTACAGGGATCAACGGCTTTGTCGGTAGAAATGAGGACAAAGGTATCTACACCCTGTTGTTCTGCTAGTTGTGCCAGATGAGCCGACGCTAAAGCATTGTTTTCTAGGGCTTCAGTCGGGTTATGCTGCATTAAGGGGACATGTTTGTGAGCCGCTGCATGGAAAACAATTTCTGGTTGCCAGGTTTGGAAAATGGTCTGGATACGACGCTGATGGCGGATATCGGCAATAATTGGCGTCGCCTTGAGGTTAGGGAAGTCGCGCCGCAATTCCTGTTCAATGTTGAAAATACTATTTTCCCCGCGTCCGAGTAATAGGAGGTGTTGGGGTTCGAGACGGGCAAGCTGGCGACAGATTTCTGAGCCAATTGTACCCCCTGCACCTGTAACTAGAACCGTGCGCTGATAGACTTGCGATCGCGCGGAGGGGAATTGCTGATTAAATTCATCGGCAAAGTCGAGTTTAATCTCTGGGCGTCCCAGGATATCCTGGATTTGGATGGGTCTAGCTTGAGGAGTCAGAGAGCGATCGCACAACAGTTCGGCTTGTCCGGGTAGCACTTTCAATTTCAGGGCGCTACCCTGGGCAAGATCCACTAATTTGCGGATTTGGGACGCCTTAGCCGAGGGCATAGAAATTATCACTTCATCGACGTTGAGGCGTTGGGCAATGGGTACAAGTTGGGATGTCATACCCAGAACTGGGATACCCTCCACTTTACGTCCTATCTTCGTCGGATCATCATCCAGAAAGCCGAGAATTTCCAGGTTAAGCTGGCGATTTTGGTTGACTTCCTGGACAATTTGTGATCCAGCCCGCCCTGCACCGACTAATAGTACCCGTTGGGAATCTCTGGGTGAAGCCGTGCGATCGCGTTGATGGTAACGGACAAACCGACGACGGGCGTAGCGCAGGGCGATCATCCCCATTACACAAAAACTCCAGTCAATCACCGCCACACCCAAGGGAATTCCCGAAAAGGAGGTAAAACGGGGAATCAGTAAGCGAGTGATGACTAGAAGGAATAAGGAATAGAGGGTAATGGATTGGCAAAGGGTAGTAGCATCTTTCAGTCCAAACAGACGCCAGACTTGTCGGTACAGACCAAAACTGGTGTGAAACAGCAAACGCCCCGGAATCGCCAAGAGGGGAAGCATCCCAGCCAGGGTTTGGTGAGAAGCAGGAATATGACCATCAAAGCGGAACCAAAAAGCAAGGCTGCAAGCTGACCAAGCTACAAATCCATCGAGTCCGAGTTGTCCCAATCGATATGCGGAAGGAAAGAGCCTTTTTTGGGGCATGAACGGCACCTCTAAGGCGATACTGGCTGCAACAAGGTATGATACATTGGCTTTAACGTCCTGGCTAGGATCACTTTTGTTCCCAATAGACAAGCACATCAGTTGCCCAAAACGTTCGTAGTGGGAACTTTAGTTCCCTAAGCGTAGCTACTTTTTCTGGGATAACTCATCCTTGAGGCGTCTGGCTTGGTCGCGGATAATCGCAGCGAGGATAGCAACCATGAAACTAGCGATCGCAGCCAGTACGGCGATTTGTACTAGGGAGCGTGTCGGTTCAACTTTGGATTCGCTTAAGAGTTGGATGGAGATGATTTGAGAGGTAAACTCAGCTAGATTTTCCTGAGCCGGTTCGAGATACTGTTTGTCAAATTCTAGGCTAGCAATTTGAGCCAGGACAGCTGCTCGTTGTGTCTCTAGCGCCTCCAGCCTGAGAGTCGTTCTAATCCGTTCGGGATCGATGCTATTGGAGTCACGAACTTGAGCAATTTGTTGTTCGAGCTGTTCGAGAACTTGTTGCTGTTTGGTGATTTCTAGCTCGGTGCTGAAGAGACTATTGGCGATCGCTTGACCAAATATGGCTTGAAACTCCTGATGGAGCAGGGTTGAGACTTGAGAACCCGCTTCAGCGACAAAACCAGTATCAGGCGATCGCACGGTGATGTCGATTTGCTGAGTTTCGCTGTTATAGGTGGATCTGACTTCAGTTTCGTCGATTTTGTCGTAGTGATTCTCCAACAGTTTCACCGTTTTGTTACTGGCTTGCTGGATATCGACGCCAGGGATACCAGACACGGAAATGGGAACCGGGGTGACTGAGAGGGTGAGCTGTTTCTGGTACTGTTTGGGCATTAGTAGGGAGAGAGCGATCGCGACGGCTGAGAGTCCCAGGGTTCCCCATGCCATAAACCGCCAGTTGCGGCGGAAAAACTGAATAATATCGAGTAAGGAAATTTCATCTTCATCCTCAATCGTTCTCAGTTCTGTATTTTGCGTCAATTCCATAGTTCTCCTACACCGAGCGAGCATGATTACAACTAGCATACAGTTTGGGCGGGTTTGGTTACATCTGGTTCATTGGAAAGGATGGTAGTCAAACTCGCCCCTACACTGCCAACATTGCTTGACTTTTTATGGATTTTCAGGTAATTTTATATAATGGAAAAATGTGCCGTACTATAGAACCTAATCAAGCGTGACCCCTAGTGGACTGACACAGCTAAAATGGTGGCATAGATTTTACGATTAAATCGGGCGCACGTCAATTGGGCGCACGTCAATCGGGCGCACGTCGGTGCGCCCCTACAATTCTAATCCACCAAATTAGGTGCGCCAAGCCAGTAGTGCGTCTTACGATCTCCATGATAAGTTACTGGAGGTGCGATAATGAATCCGGCTAGTCTTGACAAACAATTAATTCTTGCTTTAGAGAATGGCGATCGCGGATTAGTTTAGAACTTGAGCAGGATTTAAATAGGCTTAAAACTGGTCGTGTAGATTTATGTGGTATTCTCCATGTTAATTAAACATTTCTAAATCGGCAATAATTTATGCCCTACAGTCAATTTACTCTCGAAAATATCCAACAAGATTTGGGCATTACGATTCAAGAACGGGTGGGAATTTTTGCCGAAACGCCAGAAATTACCTACAGTGATTTTCTCGCAGAAACTTTAAACTATAATATACCGCTTGCTCTGGCGATCGCTACTGAAAAAATAAAATCAGAAGCAATTATTTTGCCTATATTAATTGAACTCAAAAAGCAGCTAAAAAATAAAATTAGTGTTTTTTCTGGCAAAGAATTTAATGTTGACCCAGAAAGAGGTTTGACTGGATTCTGCGATTTCTTGATCAGTCATTCTCCCTCCCAACTGACTATTGAAGCTCCAGTTACAATTCTAGTTGAAGCTAAAAATGATAATCTCCACTCTGGGCTAGGTCAATGTATGGCAGAAATGATTGCTGCTCAGACATTTAATCAATCAAGAGGAAAATTAATAAAGACTATTTATGGGAGTGTTACAACCGGAAGCCTGTGGCAGTTTATGCGGTTAAATGATAATAGAGTTGAGGTGGATTTAGATGAGTATTTTTTGAATAATATCGGCAAAATAATTGGCATTTTAGCTAGCTTTTTTGAGGGGATTTATTGTGCAGACAAAACGAGTGCCGTCCTATAGACCCCAATCAACCATAACCGTAGGGTGGGTTAGGCGGTATTAAATTTAGGCAATGAACCGTTCAATGATATATCCGCCTTAACCCACAAAGTTATCATTGCTTCTATATAAAATCAAATACGCAGCCGAATTTATTCCAGCTAAGATAGTATTTCATACAGCCTGAGCGATAATTTTAGTTGAGGTAATTCAGATGCCTTCTCCCTTTCCGGGTATGGACCCTTATTTAGAACATTCGGAATTATGGGCGGAGGTTCACAGTCGGTTAATCGTGAACCTAGCCGATTTTTTGGGTCCGCAACTGCGCCCTAAATACCGAGTCGCTGTTGAAAAACGAACCTACTCTGATTTGTCAGACGCCGCGTTAGTCGGGCTTCCCGATGTGGCTGTTGTGTCTAGACGTTCAACCCCAAATCAGAACTCATCAACGACTTCATCAACGGCGACCGTGTTAACTCAAAATGAACCTGTAACGGTTAGAATACCGATGCCGGAAGAAGTCAGGGAGAGTTATTTAGAAATTCGAGAAATTGGAACGGGGGCGGTGGTGACAGCTATAGAAATCCTGTCCCCGAAAAATAAGCGTGCGGGTGTGGGACGTCAAGCTTATTCTCGCAAGCGCCTGGAGGTTTTAGGCAGTTTTACTCATTTAGTCGAAATTGATTTGCTTAGGGGGGGAAAGCCGATGCTGATTTTGGGAGAAAGACCGCCTGGTGATTATAATATCCTAATCAGTCGTAGCGACCAACGACCCCTAGCTCAGTTGTATAGGTTTGGGGTTCGTGATAAAATTCCGGTTTTTCCGCTGCCCTTAAAGTCAACCGATGTGGAACCTATCGTGGATTTACAGGAGTTATTCACCCAAGTCTATGACAGAGCCAGCTTTGACTTAGCCGTGGATTATGGGAGTGAACCCGTACCCCCTCTCAAAGCAGATGATGCAGCTTGGGCGGCTACCCTGTTGGAAGAGAGTGGATGGCGATAATGTCAGGTAGGGGCGGGTAGGGGCGACCCGCTTGCACCAATGAACAACTCCAGTCAAC
>CAKZMA010000824.1 GCA_937127375.1 uncultured Coleofasciculus sp.
GGAAGATGGGGAAGATGGGGGAGATGGGGGAGATGGGGGAGATGGGGGAGATGGGAGACAAAATTTCTATAGCCCATTACCCTATTCCCTATTCCCTATTCCCTGTTCCCTGTTCCCTGTTCCCTAACAAATGACAAATGACAAATGACAAATGACATAAGACAAATAACGAAGGAAAGTAAGCCAATGTCAGACAACCGGAGAAGTCAAGTCGTTACCCAAGGTGTGCAGCGCTCGCCAAATCGTGCCATGCTTCGTGCTGTCGGTTTTAGCGATCGCGATTTTACTAAGCCGATTGTCGGGTTAGCGAATGGGTATAGTACAATCACGCCCTGTAATATGGGCATCAATGATTTAGCGCTAAGGGCAGAAGCCGGACTTAAACAAGCGGGGGCGATGCCGCAAGTCTTTGGTACTATTACGATTAGCGATGGTATCTCTATGGGCACCGAGGGGATGAAATATTCCCTGGTGTCACGGGAAGTGATTGCTGACTCCATCGAAACCGTCTGTAATGGTCAAAGTATGGATGGGGTGCTGGCAATTGGTGGCTGTGATAAGAATATGCCTGGGGCGATGATTGCGATCGCGCGGCTGAATATTCCGGCTATTTTTGTCTATGGGGGGACGATTAAACCCGGACATCTGGATGGACAAGATTTAACTGTTGTCAGCGCCTTTGAAGCCGTGGGACAACATAGCGCGGGTAAGATTACAGAAGAACAACTGGTAGCCGTCGAACGAAACGCTTGTCCTGGTGCGGGTTCTTGTGGGGGGATGTTCACCGCCAATACTATGTCCTCGGCATTTGAAGCGATGGGGATGAGTTTACCCTATTCCTCGACGATGGCGGCGGAAGATGCCGAAAAAGCCGACAGTACGGAAAAATCGGCGTTTGTTCTGGTTGATGCGATTCGTCAGCAGATTCTACCTCAACAGATTTTAACCCGCCAAGCGTTTGAAAATGCCATTTCGGTAATTATGGCAGTGGGTGGATCAACGAATGCGGTACTGCATTTACTGGCAATTGCGCGGGCGATCGGGGTAGAGTTAACTCTGGATGACTTTGAAACCATTCGCGCTAGAGTTCCGGTTCTGTGTGATCTCAAACCCAGTGGCAGATATGTGACCACGAATTTACACCAGGTTGGCGGTATTCCTCAAGTGATGAAAATGCTGCTGGTTCATGATTTATTACACGGTGAGGCATTAACTATTACCGGGAAAACCGTGGCTGAAGTATTAGCCGATGTACCTGAGGAACCACCAGCCGATCAAGATGTGATTCGTTCCTGGGATAATCCCATGTATAGCCAAGGACATTTGGCGATTTTAAAAGGAAATTTGGCAACCGAAGGTGCGGTGGCGAAGATTACAGGCGTGAAAACCTCCCAAATCACAGGTTCTGCGCGTGTGTTTGAATCCGAGGAAGCCTGTTTGGATGCAATTTTGGCGGGTAAAATTCAGGCTGGAGATGTAATTGTGGTGCGTTATGAGGGACCAAAAGGAGGTCCGGGAATGCGGGAAATGCTAGCGCCAACCTCAGCAATTATTGGTGCAGGATTAGGGGATTCGGTAGGATTAATTACCGATGGTCGCTTTTCTGGTGGGACCTATGGTATGGTAGTCGGTCATGTTGCCCCAGAAGCCGCCGTTGGGGGTGCGATCGCGTTAGTCGAAGAGGGGGATTCGATTACGATTGATTCCCCAGCCCGATTATTACAGATCAATATATCTGATCAGGAACTCGAACAACGCCGCGCCAATTGGCAACCACCCAAACCCCGGTATACCAAAGGGGTGCTGGCGAAGTATGCCAAATTAGTGTCCTCAAGTAGTATGGGTGCGGTGACGGATTTGAATTTGTGATTCCTTGGGCAATGTAGAGACGTAGCATGCTACGTCTCTACAGTTAGCTGGTGGGTTGGTTAATTTTCTTTTTTCGCACATAATTGTTAAACTATGAAACAATTGTAATATTTTGTAGCGAGTTTGGGATTAGAAGCCCATTTAGCAGTAATAGATGATGGCAGATAGAACAACAACCAAAAATAAAAGCACTCAAGCACAGACACAACAAGCGCTAGCGAGACGAAATCGAAGTTCAACCGCGCTGGATGTTCAGCCTTTACCGAATAATCGTCCGATTGCGGCTAATGCGACTGAATCGAGTGATGAACTGATGGGCTATTTGGACTAATTCACTATTGGCTAGACATGAACACTACCGATTTCCTCACTGGAGATCGGTGTTTTTTCTGGGGGAGTTTTGGGGCGGGTTTAGTTGCATTTGGGTGCAACCGAAACGATAGTAGAAAAACCCGCCCCTACATCTAATACTATTCGGTTAAGGGAGAAGGGGGAAAACACACTCCCTTTACCCATTACCCTGGCAGTTTTTTGTATTAGTTAGGGGAACCCGCACCACCTGATAGAAAACTGACGAGCTTTTTGAGGGTAGGAAAACTTTCTTTCGTTCCTTGACTGGAAAAGCCAATAATTTTGGAGAACTCTTTCTCGGATAATTCACCAGATTGATATTGTGCAAACGCATCAACAACCCGAATTAAATCCTCTTTGGAAAACTCAAAACCCTGTTTGGCGGCAAACTTCACCACCACCGGGGCGTTATTCATGAGGGCTTGTGCTTCTGCGGCGTCGAGTTCTGAATAACTACTAATGTCTCCATCGCCCACACCGAGTAATGTTCCCAGTTGTTGTTGGAGTTGTTTATCTTCGGCGGTTTTCTGCATAAACTGTAAAACTTGGGGAACTGTCGTTGCTGGTTTTTCCACAGGAACCAATTGTCCATTAATTTTTTGGTAACGAGTTCCGCGATAGACAAACTCTAGAGTTTGTTTAATTGAGGGTAAACTTGCTGGTATCCCTTGATCAGACAAGCCCAGAACTTTAGCTAACTCCTGATCAGATAGTTCTCCGGATTTATATTGCACAAAGGCATCAACAACCGTTGTGAGTTGTTCAACGGAAAAGTCAAACCCATGTTGAGCCGCAAATTTTACCACTAACGGGGCGCGATCGCCGATTAACGCAGCGGCTTCTTGCTGATCCAATTCGGAATAGCTACTTATGTCGCCGTCACCGACTCCCAATAATGCTCCTAATTTTTGTTTAACTTCGGGATCGTCAGCCGTTTTCTGCATAAATTGCAGAACATTGGGTGTAGAATCCACCGATTCATGTACGGGGACTAGCTTGCCATTAATGCGTTTATAACGAGTCCCCCGATATACATAGTCTAATGTCTTGGTAATTGACGAGATACTTTCTTTTGTCCCTTTGTCGAGGTTAGATACACAAATAATCTTTGAGAAATCGTTAGCCGATATTTCGCCTGATTGATACTGTTGAAACGCATCTACCGTTGTTCTTAAGTCTTCAACGGAAAAATTAAACCCTTGTTGGGCGGCAAACTTGACAACTAAGGGGGCGCGATCGCCTGTCAAGGCTTCGGCTTCTTGAGAATCGAGTTCCATTTGACTACTGATATCCCCATCGCCAACCCCCAACACTGTCGCTAATTGTTGCTGTAAGCCCTGATCTTCCGATGTCTTTTGCATAAATTGCAGAACACTGGGCGTAGAATTAGTGGGTTGGATAACAGGAACGAGTTTCCCATTAATTCGTTGATAGCGAGTTCCCCGATAGACAAATTCTAATGTCTTTTTAATCGAGGGAATACTCTCTTTTGTTCCTTGATCGAGGTTGGATAATCCAATGCGTTGCGAGAACTCTGCTTCAGATAGTTCTCCTAACTGATATCGCCCAAACGCATCAACAACGGTTCTTAAATCGTCAACAGAAAAATTAAACCCCTGCTGGGAGGCTAACTTGACGACTAAGGGGGCGCGATCGCCCGTCAAGGCTTCGGCTTCTGCGGGGTCTAGTTCAAACTGACTACTAATATCGCCATCGCCAACCCCTAGCACTTCCCCTAGGTGTTGCTGTAGCTGTTCGTCTTCTGCGGTTCTCCGCATAAATTGCAAGGCTTTTGTGGTTGTCATCTCACTTATCCAGGTTGCAATTCTTATAAAGGGAAAATTGTACCTGAATTACATTACTATTCAATAGTTTTTAACAACTCTTAAACCTCTTAGGCTAAGGTTTTGTTGTTTTCCCTGTACAATGTTCATTGTGAACAGATTTAGAGTTTACAATTGTTATTTTTGGGACGGTTGACAGAAGTGAAATGTTAACCCCTCCCTAGCCTTCCCCTACAAACAACCCACAATCGCACTTTACTTTCCCCCTAATCCCGTATCGGCTCTATGGCTGTCTGGGTGGGAGGTTGGCATCCAGGGAATCGAGAGGAGGCACTAAGCGTACCTACTACAAACGGCGCGATCGCGTTTTTACCCTTTGGTTATTTCCCCATCCCCATAATACAGAAGCCGATTCACTACTATTCAATAAAGAGCGATCGCACGCCTTGAAGTTAGAATAGAGTTCAACCTTTAAAGCAAGTAGTCATGATGCATACATTTCGGGCAATTCTCAAAGGAAATTTACTTGAATGGCAAGAGGAAGTCAATCAGTGGTTTCAGGGCGATCGCACTGTTCAGGTTCTGGTTACTTTTTTAGACGAAGAGGCAATCACTACAACCCATAGCCGTGGGCAACAAATGGCGGCAATACTAGAAAAATTAGCACAGTCACAGGCATTTTCAGAAATCGATCCGTTGGTATGGCAGCGTCAGATCAGACAGGATCGTGAACGCCCTGGGGGAGCGAATGATGCGGCTGGATAGCAATATTATCATT
>CAKZMA010000825.1 GCA_937127375.1 uncultured Coleofasciculus sp.
TTCTCGGAAACCAAATAGCAGGTTAGGATTAGAGGTTAGCCAGAGGCTAGCCTCTATTTTTAATCATTATAAGCGACGCCTTACAACTGGCGTCGCTTTATTTGTGAGGACTTATAGCATCTCGGCTGTTTACCGTTCGAGTTCCCTCCCCTTGCCAAGGGGAGGGTTAGGGAGGGGTAAAATCAAGGTATTGCAGAGTTTTGAGCTTAGGTTAGGCTTGATCAGGATGGGTTAGACGGGTATTTTTTGGAGCAGGAGAAGGAATGGCATACTGGCTTTTTCAAGGCAATCCCAAGTATTACCGGATTATTGATGCAATTCGCGATTTTGTGCAAATGCCGTGGTTGGTGACTCGCTACGCCAAGGATATGGCGGCGGGTGATGGGGTGTTGATTTGGAAAGCCGGACAGGATGCGGGGATTTATGCGATCGCGGAAATTATTGAACCGCCTAAGCTGTTGGATAAAGTCCCGGATATTGGCTATTGGATTGATCAGACTCGTCTGGGAAGCAAGCCGCAAGCCCGGATTCGGTTTACGACTAAACTGTTAGAGAAGCCCCTATTGCGGGACTCTTTAAAACAAGATGCGGTGTTGAAGAGTTTGGGGGTGATTCGTGTACCGAATGGGACGAATTATAAGGTGACGCCTGAAGAATGGCAGCGCGTTCATGAGTTGAGAGGTTGTTTGTGAACTTAGTTTTATGTAGAGTGGGCAAGGCGGCTCAACGATAGAATATACCCATCAAGCTTTATGACCCCTCCCCACTTACCGTTATTTTGGGTATCTTGACTCAGGTATGCCAGATATCAGTCTACTAAGTTACATTGAAAGAGGCAGTTTAAACAGCTTCCCTATCGATAATAATCATGCACCAACGGGAATTTCAGCAATCTATTCTAGATCTTCTTTCTTCGCTGCGGGGTTTAAACCCACTAAAGCAGTTATTTTGGTCTGAACTGAATTACGAGCGAGAAAATCAACCCCTGTCTCGGCGGGTGTGGACGGATACTGCCTCACAAGTCTTGGCAGAAGATCCAGTTTTGTTGGCGTCTGGAGGAAATGATTTTCACGTTATTTATGCACGGTTGCAGTCTCGACGATTACTAGTGGGTGATGAGCGTACCGTGGTTAATCAACTGTTGAACAATCATCCTTATGCCCTATTTGTTTTTTCTAACAATGAGCAAGATCAGTGGCATTTTATCAATGTCAAGCTAGTTGGTGACGAGGGACAATCAGACGATAACCGAAATCCTCAGAGAAGACGACTGTTTCGTAGAATTACAGTTGCTGAAACCGAAGGTCTCAGAACGGCTTCAGAAAGAATAGCCCTACTCGATTTAGAACAGATTCCTCAAGCTTATCCCTTAGATATTCAGCTTCTTCACGACCAAGCTTTTAATGTTGAAGCAGTTACTCAGCAATTCTTTGAAGAATATAAAGCTCTCTTTAGTATCCTTCAAGATGACCTAACCCGACAAACCCATGACAGTCATTGGGCGCACGATTATGCTTTGCAGTTCCTCAACCGATTAATGTTCCTTTATTTTATCCAGCGCAAAGGGTGGTTAGGGAACAATAGAGAATTTTTGCATAGGTTTTGGTCTACTTATCAAAACTCAAATCAACCGATTAACTCCTTTGTTAATCAGTGGTTAAATATTTTATTTTTTGATGCATTTAATAATCGTTTCCATGGAGGTCATCGTCACTTCCCCAATGAGATACAATCCATTCTACAACAAGCGCCTTACCTGAATGGAGGATTATTTCGCGAAAATGAACTTGATCGACAATATAGTTTTTCCATAACTGACAGACGTTTTGCCCAAGTTCTTATCTTTTTAGAACGATACAATTTCACGATTAACGAAGACACCCCACTGGATCAAGAAGTGGCTGTAGATCCAGAAATGATCGGTAAAGTATATGAAAGTTTGGTGAATGTCTCCAATGAAGCTGATGAACGGGGAGATGCAGGCATTTTCTATACACCTCGTATTGAAATTGACTTGATGTGCCGACTGTCTTTGGTGGATTATTTGACTCATCACTTAGGGGTTAATTATAAAAACCTATTATATGAAGTCATATTAGCCTTAGAGTCAGAGGAAAAAGCTATAGCTGACCAAAAGTTAGTCGAGGCGAAGCTTTGGGATAAATTAGACAATCAATTGCGTCATTTTACTTTACTTGATCCAGCCTGTGGTTCTGGTGCATTTTTAGTCGGATTTCTCTCAGTATTAGATGATTTGCAACAACGGGTTAATCAACAGTTAAACCGAGAAGAATCAGCTTATGAGCGAAAAAAGCGTATTATTGGTCAGTCCCTTTACGGGGTAGATGTCATGGATTGGGCTTGCCGTATCGCTGAACTTAGGCTATGGTTGGCTTTGATTATAGATGCAGAAATTCCGGCTGAGGAACTATATATCAGACGTGAACCCCTACTACCCAACTTTACTTTTAAAGTTCGACCAGGAGACAGTTTAGTACAAGAAGTTGGTGGGATTGACTTTAGACAAATTCGGAGTTCTATCAGAATTGCACCAGCTATCAAAGGTCGTATTACTCGCCTGAAAACAGAAAAGCTGAAATTCTACAATAATGATCAAACCTGTGAATTCAACTCGGATCGAGACATTCGTCAAGAGGAACTTAGACTGTTCCGCGATATTTTAGATAACTGCCAACACAGGATTCAGGAACAAATTAAAAGCATTCACCGGAAACTTGAAGAACCAGAACATGAGCAAATTCCACTCCTAGAAGGTGTCAGTAAAGTTCAGTCTCGAAAACTGAAATCACAAATGGCTGAGTGGCAAAATCAGCTAAAATCACTCAACCAAGAATTATCTCAGATTAAACAAGCCCGTGCTGCTCTCAAACCTGATGCAACTGTACCTTTTGTTTGGGACATAGCGTTTGTCGAAATTTTTGAAGGAGAACAGAAGGGCTTTGATATTGTGATTGGTAATCCTCCCTATGTGCGTCAGGAAAATATTGCAAATCCTTTTTTAGACCGTGACGATATCACAACTGACAATAAAAAAGATTATAAAGCCAAGCTAGCTCGTTCCGTCTATCAGCTTTTTCCTAAATTATTTGGATATCAACCCCAAAAAGATATCAATCCATCGAAGCCGGAAAAGGCTGTTGCTCACAAGCTTGACTCAAAAAGCGACCTTTATATTTATTTTTATTTCCACGGTCTATCGCTTTTGAATTCTCAAGGCTCATTCTGCTTCATCACCTCGAATTCCTGGTTAGATGTGGACTATGGATCAGATCTACAGGAATTGTTACTCAGGCATTGTCATGTCAAAATGGTGTTAGAGAATGGAGCTAAAAAGTCGTTCGCTTCGGCTGACGTTAACACAGTTATTACTCTACTTTCTGCACCTAACGGAAATTCTGACTGGGGACTGAATCAAACCGCGAAGTTTGTTACTTTTTATGTGCCGTTTGATCAGGTTTTGTCACCTACAGTTTTCCAGTATATTGAAGCACAAAACCAGAGACAAACTACCCAGGAGTATCGAGTCTATCCGATAGAGCAAAGTGACTTACTTGAGGAGGGTTGGGAGTATCCAGAAAATACGGATGCAAAGCAAAAAGCTTCTTATGGCTTCAGTCTTGGGGAGTATGTGGGTAATAAGTGGGGAGGAAAATATCTACGCGCACCAGACATTTATTGGGTAATCATAGAAAGATGCCAAGATAAACTGGTGGAGTTAGGAAACATTTCTGATGTGCAGTTTGGTATTAAGACAGGAGCTAATAAGTTCTTTTACCTAGATGAATCAAGAATTCAAGAGTGGGAAATAGAAGCAGAGTTTCTCAAACCCGTTATCCTACGTCCTGCCGATATTGTAACGCCTGAGATTCAGCCAGAACATCTCAACGTTTTCTTACTCGTAGCTGACAAACCCCGAAATCAATTAAGAGGAACAAAAGTCGAGCAATACATTCGTTGGGGCGAAAGTCAAGGTTTTGATAAAACAACTACTTGTAAGGCTCGCGGACGTAAGCAGGGTGAATGGTATCGTCTCCAAGCGCGTGAGCCAGCTCCTCTGGTGCTACCTATCATTAACAAAATGCGACTGGTGCTAGGATTAAATGAATCAATGGCGCAGGTTGATAATAACTGCGTAGAAATTAGACCCCATGCTAAAGTAGATGTGAATCTCACAGCAGCTTTGATGCTTGGTACATTTAACTTCATTGAAAGACATACAGAAGGTCGAAGCTATGGGTGTATGCTGAAAGTGCAAACCTATGAAGCTAAACGTCTGCTCTTACAAGACCCCCGCAAAATAGCACCTGCTGACGCCAAGCGTTTACTTGATGCTTTTCAGAATATTCGTTCCCAGAAATTTCAATGGCTAATTCAGGAAATGGAAACGCCAGAACGCGAAGTGTTTGACCGCGCTTGGCTTTCAGTTCATGGTTTCCATTCTGATCAAGAACAAACAGCAGCACTTGAAGCAATCTACGCCGCCGTTCGTAACCTCTCAAATGAGATGAATGCACAAGAGAAGGATTGGGTAGGAAATCGACCAACAGTACGACAAGAGGGTAATCCACAAGATGTGATGAAAGGTAAGAGGGGAACTCGCTTAAGTCCAAAAGAAAAAAGTGAGCGACACGAAAGGCTTGAAGCCGCTAGACGTTTAAGTGGAATTTGGGCTGACTTACCGGAGGGATGGGAGGATGACGACCAATAATCATGACGGCTACTACCCGTGACCTTGCTCACCTACCATTAGGGACAAGGGTCTTTGTGGACACTATTATCTTTGATCTATACTTTCGGAGTAAATCTACCACCTGTACAGCATTTATTAACCGTATTGCTAAAAGAGAAGTTTACGCCTACGTGAATACCCAAATTCTTTCAGACCTCTTGCATAAACTGATGCTAGCCGAAGCCGTAAACAAGGGATATATTACACGTCGTAGCGCTTCTAAGTTAAAGAATAAGTTATCAAGTAACCGCTCAGTAGCCAGTAATTTAACAGATTATCAACAACAATTTGAAGATATTTTGGCGCTGGGTATTAAAGTCCTGCGGATTAGCCAAAAAACATTAGTTGAAACTAAACGAGAACGCACCCAGTATGGATTGATGACAGGTGATTCTCTGCATCTGGGGACAATGAATCGACATTCTACTCCCATCGATAATATAGTTACTCACGATAGTGACTTTGCTCATGTACCAAATTTAAATATCTGGACACCAATGGATGTAATTTCTTAACGAGAAGATAACGCCAACTCACGATATCACAACCGCAACCAAAAACTGGTAGTAGTAGCCGTAGTAGCCGTAGGGTGGGTGAGATGGTGCCTAATTAATGCAACAAACCAGTTTAATGAACGCGCCGTCGTAACCCACCAAGTTATCCGCTTTCTCACCACTCAAAAACAATGGAATGAAGCGCTTGATTTCTGCTGTGATTTCAGGTACTATTTCATCATGGGAAAATGTGCGCTCCTATAACCCCCTTTTCCCGAACATTGGCAGTCTCGACCATCAACTTCTAAGTCTCAGACTTCTTCTCCCTAAACTTACCCT
>CAKZMA010000826.1 GCA_937127375.1 uncultured Coleofasciculus sp.
AAGCGAAGGATTAATCGGGGCGGGTTTAGTTGCATCTGGGTCAATAAAGAGACGATAGTAGTGAAACCCGCCCCTACACCGCTCAAAACTTACAAGTAAGACTATACACAACCGATGCTATCGAACCCGGCTTGAATGAAGATGATATGGCTTGGCTAAATACCTTACGTTAAGTCGTCAGACACCATTAAAGTTGAGCATAAGGACAAGGGAACAGGAAACGGAAAATAGTCAAAATTTGACATCTTTTAATATTTATTAGTACAACGAACATCATTGTTCCCCACTTCAATCCCAGAAATAGTAGAGCGCATCAATTCAGTGCCGAGGCAATCCGCCTTGGCATTTTTATGCAAAATTATATGACATAAAACACTTATTTATTGTAATTGCATAGTTCATCTTTGGTTCATCAGATTTTGGAACTAAAGATGAGCCACAAAAACGATAATTATCTTGCCCGTCTGGAACAAATCCGGTGGGGTAAGTATCCCCAATGCCCCTATTGCCAATCAACTCACTCTCGACGCTTAAAAAAGGAACGCCGATATCAATGTAACGAATGCTTTACTTCATATAGCGTTACAGTTGGGACTCTGTTTCACAAAACTCATGTTGACTTAGAAAAATGGGTTTTGGCAATTTATCTGGTTCTCAATCCTCTGGAACGAATCAGTGTGCGTCAGTTAGCCAAGAAGATTGGAGTCAACAAGAATACCGCCTCCTATATGATTGCCCGGATTCGTCAGGCAATGACAAAAGAGGCGGACTTGCTACAGCGACTTGTTGAACTAGATTTTGATTGAATAATAAGTCCAGTGAGTTTTTTCTCCTATCTATTGTTACATTAACCCCCTAAACCAAAGCCATTTGAGTTCCCTCCCCTTACCAAGGGGAGGGTTAGGGTGGAGTCTGTCTAAAGGTATTGGAGTTTTGTCAACTTAATCGGTTAACTCTTTTTGGGAATGTCTAAGGAAGAAAGGTATTTAGACAGTGATTCTCCCAATTGTTCTTCGGGTGTCTTTTTTTTCTCTGGTTTTTTAGCCGTAAATCCACCAAAGAACCAAACCCAAAGCGAAGCATAGAGGAATAGTATGAAAAATGGTGACAACATAATCGTTAACGGTAGATAACCCTAATCAAACTAATCCCAGAGATAGGTAAGACTGAGGATACAGTCTTTCACTCCCTCTGCGACTACTGACGGTTAGGAAACTTTCCTTACATCCAAGTGTAGGACTGTGTGCCGAAAAAGTCTCGACCGCTAACTGGGACACTCGGAGTAGAGACGTAGCGTGCTACGTCTCTACAGGGTTTGGGGTGGATGTCAATCCAATTCTATCCGTTATATGGCATGACTAGAGAGCAAGGTTGTCCCGATTATATTGTGTGATTTTTTTTGGATATGATGGCTAACAATTTGCTGGATTTTATGATGCAAATGTTTTTCGGTATTTTTAAGGCTTGCCAAAAAGGTTAGTAATCGTTGCTTATCTAATAGCGGTAAGTCCCTGAGCAATTCTTCAGCTTCCTCTAACATTCGCTCTTGTGCCTCTGGCATTAAGTTTATCCAGTTGGAATACAATAGGTTGCGTTCGACAATCGCCAGCTTCCATTGATATTCGGGCATGATGCTTGTCCCACTTAATCATTTGCTATCTGTTGATCATCCTAAGTGAAAGATTGTGAAGGAATGGCAAAGACGGCTCTTTCGCTTGTAAAAAGATTGTAAATTTAGCACTAGGAAAGGGCGGGTTTTGGACAACTGTTATCGGTTATGTGCCGATAGGTTAGTTCCTAAACCCGCCCCTACAGATTGTCTTATCGCATCGCATCCCCTACTTATTTTCCGCCAACGCCTTGGTGCGAGCTTGAAATCCCGCCGACTTCAGCCTGTCAACCATACCTTCATAATCTTGTACCCAGTATTTAGGATCAAAGCGCACAAATTGGCTCTGATTTAACGCCCCAACCCTAGCGATAACTGGCACTTTCTGCGGTTTCCTCTCCCCAGATTGTTCTTGCAAAATCGATTGGAGACGCTTCAGGGTGGCTGTGTCCACGCGCTGGGGGGTCAGTTCCACAATAATCATTTGTGCCGTTTCAATCGGTTCGACATCTTCGATAATCATCTGAATTTTCTCATCTCGTTCATCCGCCTTACCCCAAACAATTAGACGGGCATCTTTTTCAATTAAGGAACTAATCCGCTCAAAGGTTTTCGGAAAAATAACGCCATCGGCTTGACCGGTGAGATCTTCCATTTGCACAAATGCCATGCGATCGCCGTTTGTTTTGGTATTGTGAAATTTGACCTCAGTCAGCATAACGATAGCACTCAGGATGGTGCGTTTATTTTGATCGGCTAACTCATTTAGGTTAATTGGAGTCAGCACCTGATTGGCGAATAGACGCACGGATTTGAGGGGGTGATCGGAGACATAGAAGCCGAGCAATTCTTTTTCTTGCTGGAGTTTTTCTTGCGCCGAGAAATCCTCAACCTTGGGGGTTGTCGGAGCAGCTTTCCAGGCATCATTCGCCTCACTGTTGTTATTATCCGTGTTTCCTAAGACATCAAAAATATTGATTTGACCACTCTCTCGATCCTTCGCCCGATCTTGCGCCCAACTAATCAGCACCTCTAAATCGTGAATCAGTTGTTTGCGATTCTTCTCTAGGCGATCAAACGCCCCAGAGTAAATTAGGGGTTCCAAGGCGCGACGATTCACCACCCGCAAATCCACGCGATCGCAAAAATCGGCTAACGACTGAAAATCCCCTCCCGCTTCCCGTTTCTGGAGGATAATCTCAATCGCCCCCTCGCCCAAATTCCGGATGGCTGAGAATCCGAATAAGATTTTGCCAGAGACTGGGGTAAAATCAACCTGCGATCGGTTAATATCCGGCTGCAAGACATCGATGCCCATGGTGGTACAGGTGGCGATGTACTTCTGCACCTTATCCTGATTCCCACTACTAGCGGTTAGCAGCGCTGTCATGTACTCCACCGGATAATTGGCTTTCAGAAACGCTGTCTGATAGGTAACATAGGCATACGCTGTCGAGTGGGACTTGTTAAAGCAATTGGACGCCACCGAGCCATTGAAGAGCAGAAAATTATGGTCGCGCTCGACGCCAATGTCATAGACTGGTTGAGTACCCAAGGGTTTACGACCGATAATTTTAACCACGTTTAGAACTCCTTAAATCGTTTCCAAATTGCGCTGACATGCTAAGAGCCGGAATTGTGGGATTGCCCAACGTAGGCAAATCAACCTTATTTAACGCCCTCGTCGCCAATGCGAAAGCAGATGCGGCGAATTTCCCCTTCTGCACGATTGAGCCGAATGTCGGGGTTGTCGCTGTACCCGATGAACGGTTGTCTGTACTGGGGAAGATTTCCACCTCTGTCGCAATTGTGCCAACTCGGATTGAGTTTGTCGATATTGCTGGATTGGTGAAGGGGGCGAGTAAAGGGGAGGGGCTTGGTAACCAATTTTTAGCCAATATCCGGGAAGTGGATGCCATTGTCCATGTAGTGCGCTGTTTTGATGATGAGAATATTATCCATGTTTCGGGTTCCGTTGATCCAGTACGCGACATTGACGTGATTAATCTGGAACTGGCGTTAGCGGATTTAGCCCAAGTGGAACGCCGCATGGAACGCACCCGCAAGCAGGCGAAAACCAGTAAAGAGGCGCAGTTGGAACTGGAAGCCTTGGAGAAGTTGAGCGCGGGATTGAATGAAGGTAAATCGGCGCGAAATATTAGTTTAACCGAAGACGAAGCCGAGGCGGTGAAGCCGTTAGGATTGTTGAGTGCGAAACCGATTATTTATGCGGCGAATGTGTCAGAAGATGATTTAGCTTCTGGGAATGAATGGGTGGAACAAGTGCGCCAAGTGGCAACGTCTGAAGCGGCAGAAGTTGTGGTGGTTTCAGCCCAAGTTGAGTCAGAATTAATTGAGTTACCCGAAGATGAACGGGGCGATTTTTTGGAGTCGTTAGGGGTGGAAGAAGGGGGATTAAAATCCTTAATTCGGGCTACATACAACTTGTTAGGATTACGCACCTTTTTAACCACCGGACCCAAAGAAACCCGGGCTTGGACGATTACAGCCGGAATGAAAGCCCCCCAAGCAGCAGGTACAATTCATACTGATTTTGAGCGGGGATTTATTCGGGCGGAAACGGTTGGTTATGATGATTTAGTAACGTCTGGCTCAATGAATGCGGCGAAGGACAAAGGATTAGTGCGGGCGGAAGGGAAAGAGTATGTGGTGCAAGAAGGCGATGTAATGCTATTCCGGTTTAATGTTTGATCCAGCCCGGGCATAAATAATCGCTGATTCAATTTGAATGCTTGGCTAACACACGATGGCGGCGTGGCACACCTAATTTGGTGGATTAGAATTGTAGGGGCGCACGGCGTGCGCCCTAAACGGCTGCAAGGTTTGCGCTCTGGATGGGTTTGCGCTCTGGATTGACACCCTTAAACCCGGGTAAATCTAGATTCATTGGGGTAGATTTAAGAGAATAGATTTGCGATCGCGCCAAGCGATGATAGACAAGGGAAACGCCGACAACCGCCGACATTATGGGTGCACGCCGGGGTTTATGGGTGCACGCCGGGGTTTATGGGTGCACGCCGGGGTTTATGGGCGCACGCCGGGGTTTATGGGCGCACGCCGGGGTTTATGGGCGCACGCCGTGCGCCCCTACAGGTGACAATGGGGGTGAATGAAAACGGCAGGGAATTAGAAGGGTAAATCTAATTCTATTGATTGATAATTGGGATCATGGGTTGGGTTGTCTGTGTCAGATTCCCATCGACGGGGATTGTTGATAATGTAGTTTCGGATGTTGAATAATGATTCTTGGTTGCGGATAATATGTTCGTAATAGTTCCGTTGCCAAATGGGGGTTCCAGGTGATTGACGCATCAGGTTAATGCGTTTGGTGACAGCGGATTTAAACCCAGCGATAAAGGATGATAAGGAACGAGCTGGGCGATGGATGGGTAAATTGGATAAGGGTATATCGGGCTGTTTCCCTGTGGGGGATGTACATTCAACTGTAGGGAATCTAGGTTGGTTTACCCCATTGGTTTGATCAACGCGATGATTCTGTCTTCCTCCTAATGGAGTAATAATGATAATACCGTGGAGATGATTGGGCATAATTATCCATTCATCCAATTGGATTTCTTGGCGTAATTGAGCCGAATACAGCCATTCTTGGGCGACAATTTTACCAATTTGATTTAAACCCATTTGACCGTCGCGAATTTCGCCAAACCAGCAGTGACGTTGGTACGTGCAAAGGGTGACAAAATAGGCTCCGGGTTGGGCGTAATTGTAACCTTTAAGGCGAATCGACTGGCGATGATGGTAATCTGGTTTAAATTTCATAACCAATTGGCGATCGCAGGATTATTTTACCCGTATGTCTGCCCATCCGTCCATCCATCTGTTCATCCATCTGTATCATCCATCTGTAGGGGCGCAAGGCTTGCGCCCATATTGTTGCGGTGCGCTCATATTGTCGGTGATCTAAATTTACAAGGGTGTGGATGTCCTCAACG
>CAKZMA010000827.1 GCA_937127375.1 uncultured Coleofasciculus sp.
TGGAGAAACTCAGAATTTAGAGAATAAAAATCAGTGGCAGCAATCTTGTTCTGGAGAATACTAGTCAAAACTGATAATAATAAAAACTAATTCAATGAATTAAAAAATGCAAGAAAAGAATCAATCTAAAGACCTCACAATTATATATTTACTAATAATTTTGGCAGTTGCTGCATTACTAAGGTTACTGTTTCTTGGAACTATACCGAATGGCTTTTTCTGTGATGAGGCGTCTAACGCCTATGATTCATATTCAATGCTAAAAACCTTGCGCGATCAGCATGGTACATTCTTACCGTTGTTCTCAAGAGCATTAGATGATTATCGGGAAACTTTATATGCATTTATTACGATTCCTTTTATTAAAATATTTGGACTCAATGAATTTGCGGCTAGATTTCCTGCTGCTTTAATAGGAGTTTTGACAGTCCTAGTTATTTACCATTTAGTGAAAGAATGCTTTGATAGACAGACGGGCTTATTTTCTGCCCTATTACTAGCGATAAATCCCTGGCACATTCAATTTAGTAGAATTGCTTTCAGAGCAATTTTAATCCCATTACTATTTTCTTTGGGATTCCTATTTTTTGTTAAAAGTTTTAGGAAAAATAACTATCTACCTCTAAGTGGGTTGATTTTTGGATTGAGTCTTTATACTTATAGCTCAGCCAGAGTTTTTGTTCCACTTTTTCTAATGGGCTTACTTGTTATTTATTGGCGGCATTTATGGGAAAATAGGAAACAGACATTAATTGCATTAGTATTATTTTTACTTAGCTTTATTCCCCTTTTCAGCTTCTGGATTTCTCCTGAAGGAATGGCAAGAGCCACAGGTTCTGCCGCCACTGGGCTTACTTTCAATCCAGGTACTGTTCTTAGATATTACCTATCTTACTTCAGTCCAGATTTTCTATTTTTCAGCGGTGATCCAATACCCCGTCACAGTCCTGCTAAAATTGGTCAACTTTATTATTTTGAGATAGTAACAGTTATAGTAGGGTTATTTTATTTGTTAAGGGAGCATCACCCAGTAAAACCTATATTACTATTATGGTTGTTTCTCTTAACAGAAAAAGGATATAAGTGGAAAGAAGTTTATGCCGTTAAGGATTTTCGTGGAATTGAGTATCTAAAATTGATTAAATTAAGTAAAGGTCAAGTTAAAACTTAAAAGTATATTTTGACCTAAAGGCATGAAATTACAATAATATGTCCTAGGTTGCAGGATTAGTTAAGTTTAATTGACTCAAAATCATAGAATTTATAAAATATGCTATTTAATTCCTACGTTTTTATCTTTGTCTTTTTACCGATTACTTTAATTGTTTTCTTTGGCTTAGCCAGATTTAGATTGACTAAGTTGGCTGCCCTCTGCTTAACCATCAGTTCCTTCATTTTTTATGGCTACTGGAATATCGCATATTTGCCCCTATTGCTGATTTCGATTGTCTTGAATCACCAAATCGGCAAAGCCATAGAAAATACTCAACCGAAGGAAAAACAAGCCAAGATTTTACTGTGGCTAGGGATTAGCGTTAACTTAGGGATTATTGCCTATTACAAATATGCGAATTTTTTCCTGTCTTCAATCAATGGCATTCTCAACACTGATCTGATTATTCCCACAATTATTTTACCGCTAGGTATTTCCTTTTACACCTTTACTCAAATTGCATACTTAGTTGATGCCTATCGAGGGGAAACTAAACAGTCGAACTACGACTTGCTAACCTACAGTTTGTTTATCAGTTATTTTCCCCAATTAATTGCTGGACCGATTCTACGCCATGACGAACTCATCAATCAGTTTCGCCAAAAGCGGCATTTCATCTTTTCTCAAAAGAACATGGCGCTCGGCTTAACCATGTTTACTCTAGGACTCTCCAAAAAAGTCTTAATCGCAGATAATATTTCGCCCTGGGTCGCCCCTGTCTTTAATAATCCAGAGGCTGTCAGCTTTATTGAAGCCTGGGTAGGCGCACTGAGTTATACCTTTCAACTCTATTTTGATTTCTCTGGCTATTCGGATATGGCAATTGGTTTAGGGTTAATGTTTAACATCCGCCTACCCATTAACTTTAACTCACCCTATAAAGCCATCTCAATTATTGACTTCTGGCGACGTTGGCATATTACCCTCTCCAATTTCCTGCGGGATTACCTTTACATTCCCCTCGGTGGTAGTCGTCGGGGACAAGTACGCCGCTATACTAACCTTTTGATTACCATGTTATTGGGTGGGTTATGGCATGGTGCGGGCTGGACTTATGTAATATGGGGGGGATTGCATGGTATGTATTTATCCATCAATCATGGGTGGCGTAAGTTGAATATGCCATTACCCAAGCTATTGGGGTGGATTGTAACCTTTATTGCCGTCATTATGGGATGGGTATTATTTCGCTCTCGCAATCTACCTGAAGCCGTTGAACTTATCCAAACAATGGTGGGAATCAACGGTGTTACATTACCCGGTGAAGCTCAAGGTAAGTTGTCAATATTAACCCAGTTTGGATTACAACTTAAGTCATGGAATGATTTAGCTTATTTACCCAAAGTTAATGGCAGTAAGGCTTTAAGTCTACTCGTGTTAATTGGGCTAACCTTTTGTGTCACCTTTTTACCCAACACGCAGCAAATTTTGCAAAAGCTGAAGCCTCGATGGTGGTGGGCTGTATGGGTGGGAATATTAGCCAGTTTTTCGTTACTCTCACTCAATCGCGTATCAGAATTTCTGTACTTTCAGTTTTAATACATTTGAATCAGCATGAAACTATCTACTAAATCTACCTATAAATCGTCTAAAAAATTGTCTAAATCTAACAGAAAAAAAATATCAAGAAAACCCTATCGTTGGTTTAATTCAATCTTTCTTATCGCTGCCTTAACGCCGTTAATTTCTGTAGGACTATTCAATAGTCTGATTGATCCTTATGATATCTTCAATACGCCCGATATATTGGGGCTTAACACGTCTAAACCTAACAAAGATAAAAACGACAGACTGTTCAAAGCAACAGATATTATCCGGATTAAACCTGTCACCGTTTTTATTGGTTCATCCCGAACAAAACAAGGATTAAATCCTAGCTATAATGCGTTAACAAATAAACAACCTGCTTATAATTTAGCCATTAACGGACCAAATACCTATGAAGTGAGGCGTTACTTAGAACATGCGATCGCGAATCAGCCCAATCTAAAAACGGTGGTATTGGGAGTAGACTTTTTTATGTTTAATGCTTCTCTCATGAATCAACCTACTTTTTCTAACAATAGACTAGAGAAAAAACACATTGCTCTGCAAGATTTTCTAAATTCTACCTTTTCATTAGATGCGCTGTCAGCTAGTCAAGAAACAGTACAGGCAAGTTTGGACAATGCCAACGACAATAATGATTATGGGGAAAATGGCTTTATGCCTAGTGGCAATATCGAACCTGATGCTACAGAATGGAGATTTAATGGCGGAATAAAACTTTACTTTGAACTCCATTCAGATTATAAATTTTCTGATGACTACTTCTCCGATTTCAAAAAAATTGTAGAACTGTGCCAAAAACATGATATAGACTTAAAAGTTTTTATTTCACCCTCCCACGCTACCCAATGGGAAGCCATTCGTGCCACTGGACGTTGGCAAACCTTTGAACAATGGAAGCGAGATATTGTAAACATTGTTCCGGTTTGGGATTTTTCTGGGTACAACAGTATTACGACAGAACCCATTCATGATACGATGCAAAACTATGTCGATAACTCTCACTACACTGAAAAAGTGGGGAATTTAGTCCTTAACCGTATTTTCTCACATAACGAAAATACTGTACCTAATGATTTTGGGGTTTGGCTTACACCTCAAACCATAGAGTCTCACTTGGATAAAATTAATGCGGATCGGGAATTATGGGCAGAAGAAAATTCTGAGGAAATTCAGTTTGTGGAATCCATTAAAAATCAAATAAAATAAGTAGTTGGATAAACAACAATTAATACAATAAGTATTAAAGCAATTCTTAAACTATGCTTAAGTTAATTAAAAAAAAGTTATTCCTGATCAAAGCTATTTTTTGGTTAATAGCTATTATATTAGGCTTGCTACAAGCGTGGTCGAATCGTTATAGCTTATCGACTGGAGATGCTATTTCGTATTTAGATATTGGTGAGGCATACTTTCAAGGAGATTGGCAGCAAGCTGTCAACGGTTATTTTAGTCCTCTGTACTCATTGTTATTGGGGTTAAGCGTTTCTGTACTCAACCCTTCTAGTTATTGGCAGTTTTTTGTGGTAAAACTCGTCAATTTTACAATTTATTTATTGAGCTTAGTTGCCTTTGAGTTACTCTTAAGTGAATTTATCAATTACTATAACATAAAGCTATCTAATAACACCCAAAAACAAACTTTAATTATTCCCGACTGGATCTGGTATGTATCTGGTTACATTTTATTTCTTTGGTCAGCATTAAAGTGGATAGGTATTGATAATGACACCCCAGATATGTGTGTGGCAACACTAGTTTACTTAGCTGCATGGCTAGTATTGCGGGTGTACACCCGGTCAGATCATTGGCTCAACTTTATCGGTTTAGGAGTAGTCTTAGGACTAGGATATTTATCTAAAGCTATCATGTTTCCCATGGCGTTTATATTCCTTGGTACTTGTTTCTTTTCAGTTGGAAATATCCGCCGCTCTTTGCCCCGAATTTCAGTCGCATTTTTAGTGTTTGCCCTGATATCCACTCCTTTTATTGCTGCAATTTCTCAAGCCAACGGCTATCTTACCTTTGGCACAGCAGGCAAATTTAACTATGCCTGGAATATTAGCCCAGGAGGAATTTCAAATCATCACTGGCAAGGTAAACCTCCAGGTAGTGGTATCCCAAAGCATCCCATTAGAACAATCTTCGATAATCCTATCGTTTATGAATTTGCTACTCCTATCGGTGGCACCTATCCGCCTTGGCACAACCCATCCTACTGGAATGCTGGTTTGAAGCCTCAATTTAATCTACAAAAACAGATCGGAGAAATATGGAGTCATGCCTTTGAATATTACCGTATATTTTTCGGCGTTTTAATGTTTAGCTACTTGACTTTTGTTTCTGTTAGCGGTAAATTTGAAACTTCAATCAAAGCGTTGATCGGAAATTGGCGGTTCCTGATTCCCGCTTGTGCTGGATTAGGAAGCCTTTTACTGGTTCATGTTAGACCCAGGCTAATTGCGGCATTTGTTGTCCTTCTGTTTGCTGGTTTTTTTGCCAGTATACGCCTGCCTAATTCTCCAGAATCAAAACGATTAATAGTTGGCATGACAGTGGGTCTATTATTTTTCGCTGGCAGTCAATTTACGACAATAAGCCAAAATGCTGGAGAACCTATTCATTGGAAAATTGCTAACGACTTGAATCAGATAGGACTTAATCCGGAAGAAAAAGTTGCGATTTTGGGAAGATATGGAGTCGGTCATGCTTACTATTGGGCAAGATTAGCCCAAGTGAAAATTATCGCTGAGATTCCTAGCCTGCAACAATTTTGGCAATCCGATGATTCTACTCGCTCTCAAGTCTATAAGACTTTAGAAGAAGCAGGAGCGAGAGTTTTGGTCGAGGAACCGGGAGTTAATTCGCCCTTAGACTATAGGTCTCTTCAAGGTTGGCAAAAACTGAAAAATTCAGATTGCTATATTTATTTTTTATCTTCTGAGGATAGTGATCGACGTGATTGGGAATAAGTCCTAAACTTTTAACAGAAAGCTAAATAATTTAATTTGTTGATAATATTGACTCGGGGTCAAACTCAGCATTGAGCATTAACTATGACAGATTCATTATCATTTAAGGACTATCAATCACCCATCGCTCCATCAAATCCACTGGCGTTATCGGTAGTTGTACCCATTTACAATGAAGTCGCTAGTATACCCCACCTAATTGACGCCGTAGCAACGAGTTTAAAAGCCAATCAGCTTTCCTACGAAATTGTCTGTGTCGATGATGGTTCCCAAGATGGTTCCACAGAACTCCTTCTGGAGTTAGCACGCAGCCGCCCGGACTTAAAAGCGGTGATTCTCCGCCGAAATTACGGTCAAACCGCCGCCATGTCAGCCGGATTTAAACATGCTCAAGGTCGCGTTATTGTGATGATAGATGGCGACTTACAAAATGATCCGGCTGATATTCCCGCCTTACTCGCCAAGATGGAAGAAGGATATGATTTAGTCAGTGGTTGGCGCAAAGAAAGACAAGATGCGGCTTTAACTCGACTCCTCCCCTCTAAAATTGCCAATTTACTTATTGGAAAGGTAACTGGCGTTAAATTACATGACTATGGGTGTTCCCTTAAAGCCTATCGTTCTGAACTGGTGGCGGATATGAATCTCTATGGCGAGTTACATCGATTCTTGCCAGCGTTAGCTTACATTGAGGGAGCCAGAATTAGCGAAATTCCCGTGCGACATCATGCCCGTCGTTATGGTACAAGTAAGTATGGATTGGGGCGAACGTTTCGTGTGGTGATGGATTTATTGACCGTATTTTTTATGAAAAAATTCCTCACTCGCCCCATGCATGTCTTTGGGCTATTCGGCTTGCTTTCCTTCGGCGTAGGATTGCTTTTGGGGCTATATTTAACTATCCTAAAATTAGGGTTTGATCAGCAGATTGGTGACCGACCATTGCTAATTTTAGCCGTTGTGCTGTTATTAGCAGGTGTCCAGTTATTCAGCGTTGGTCTATTGGCAGAAGTTTTAATGCGAACCTATCACGAGTCCCAAGGGAGACCCATTTATCGAGTGCGGGAGGTCGTAGGAGGGATGAAGGACGTGTAGGGTGTGGGGTATGGGGTGTCGGGTGTCGGGAACGATTGAACCCGCCCTTACCGTTGATTCGCCTTCTTCTGGATTATTTATCTTTTAGAAGTCTTTTCCATACGTTCACTTAAAATTGCCAGTCCAGCGGCGCTGATTTCTGCCAGAATACTAACTAGGCGAAATAAGGCAACTCCTGTCAGGATGAGACTTGTGGGCAACTGCTGATTTAAAAGCGCGATCGCGGTGGCTTCAAATACCCCTAAACCGCCAGGTGCCCCAGGTATGACTAATCCCAGTAACCAGGCGAAACTAAACGCACTCAGTAACGACG
>CAKZMA010000828.1 GCA_937127375.1 uncultured Coleofasciculus sp.
GGAGCGCCCACGCGGAAAAAGTCCAAAAACCGATAACCTCCTGCACTGTAGACCATCGTATTAGTTTGATACCCAATCGGTGTCATAAAACTATTCGACGCGGCGAAGGTGACAGCAAACATAAAGGCAAAGGGATTGAGATCCAACGTCTGAGCCACTTGCACTGAAATGGGTAAGAGTAAAACCACCGAAGCGTTATTGGATAACACCTCAGTCAATAACGCCGTAATCAGAAAGAAAAACGTCAGCATCCAGTAGGGCGAAAAACTACTGCCTAGGGAAACTAAATTATCAGCTAACCATTTAGTCGTTCCCGAATTTTCCATGGCAATTCCCAACGGAATTAATCCAGCCAAAAGAAAGATAATATCCCAGCGAACCGCACTATACACTTCCCCGGGTTTCAGACAGCCCGTGACGACCATTAAAACCACTCCCGCCAAGGCACTAACCAAAATTGGTAATAGGTTAAACGCCGCAACTAGAACAACACCCACACCAATTGCTACAGCAATTCCAGCTTTTTCTCGCCGTAACGACTCCATGTCTCGTTGCTCAAAGACTAACAAATCACGACTGTTTTGTAATCCGACAAAACTTTGCTTTGGTCCTTGTACCAAGAGCAAATCCCCAAACCGTAAGGGAACTTTACCCAACCGTTCCCGAACAAATTCTTGTCCACGACGAATGGCTAATACTGTCAGGTTATAGCGTTGCCGAAATCGAAAGTCTTTAAGGGTAGATCCAGCTAGATCAGAGTTTGACAAGATTAAGACTTCAGCGATCGTATCTTCCCCAGATGTTAAGTCTTCTTCGATGGGTTTCTTGCCAAATTGGACATCAGGCAAAATATCGATCCCCCGTTCCGCTTTAATATTCAGTAAACATTCCCGTTTACCCCGGACAATTAAAATATCTCCAGGCTGCAATATTTTATCAGCCAGAGGTTGGGCGAAACGAGTCTCGTTACGGATGATTTCCAGTACGTCCATATCAAATTTACGCTGAATTTGAGTCGAACGTAACGTTTGTCCAACCAAGCTGGAACCTGGTGGAATCACAATTTCACTCACATAGTCTTGAAGTCCATACTCTTGAGTATCACTACCCGCCGCTTTTTTATTGGGTAAGAGTCGGGGGGCAATTAATACAAGATAGGTTAAGCCAATCGTGAAGGTAATTAGTCCTAATTTGGTGAACTGAAATAAACTGAATGTACCGTACCCCAGTTTGTCTGACAAACCACTCGCCAAAATATTGGTAGATGTGCCAATTACGGTAATCATTCCCCCTAAAATACTGGCATAAGACAAGGGGATGAGAAGCTTGGAGGGAGAAATCCGTTGTTGGCGACATAAATCTTCCACAATCGGCAGAAAGACAGCTAGAACAGCCGTATTATTAATCACACCACTAATCGGACCTGCAATTACCCCCAATGCTAAAATCTGCTGCGAGGATGTTTTACCTCCCCACTTCACTAGGAGTTCGCTGACGATTTGAATCGCACCCGTGCGGGCAATTCCTGCACTGAGGATAAACATTGCCATCACGGTAATCGTGGCGGAACTACTAAACCCAGATATGCCTTCCTCTGGGGTGACTAATCCCAGCATAATCAGCAGCACCATGATGGTGAGTGCGGTAATATCAACGGGCAACCATTCACTGATAAATAAAATCAGAGTCAGTACGATAACACCGAGGGTAAGCAGAATTGTCATAGTGGGTGAGATGCATTAGTGGCAAATGGCGTTCGGGTTAGCCCTGAATCTAATATACTTGCTAAAATTATTAATCCGTCCCTTGATACATCTGTTCAGCGACTCGTTTCAGGCGGCGTAGCTGGGCTTTCATATCCTGCTGTGTCAAGCTTGTGGCAAAGGTATTAAAGCCCCAACTGACGAGAGGATTGGGAATTTCAAACTCAAAACGATTCAGCAGCCTCGTACCTCGAATCGTGGGTTGACATTCCCAGCGATCGCGCCCTCGGAAAAATCCTTGGAATTGCCAAACGACTAAACCGGGTTCGCGTTCCACAACGACGCTGTTGAGGGTAGGCTGGACTAGCGGGATTTGAATCACAAAGCGACTGCGACTGCCAATATCTGTACTCCACTCCCCCACCGGATAGCAACGCAGGGCTGGATTGAGCCAGCGGTGCATCAGCGTCAGATCCGTTATACAGCGCTCAACAGTAGTGGCACTAGCTTTTATGGGGATAGATTGTTCAAAAACTTGAGAATTGGACATTTAAAGCGATAATAGCGTCTCAATAGCTGGTAATCTGACTTGTATTACTACAGCGCCAGCTCGCTGTATCTGACTCAATCCGGATCGAATCTCCTCTATTGTGCAGAAAGGGAAGAAGACGAGGCAAATCGGAGATCAGGAAACTCTTGGCAACGCCAGATCAGGGATGAGAGCATCTGGTTTTCCGATCGGCTTCACTTGCCTCACCTATTTGACAAAGAGAGATGCTATACCCTGATGAACGCCAAAAAAAGCTGATTTGAGGTAAAAAACTAACATAAGCTTGATTTTTGTCACCAAATTCCCCATAAAGATAGAGGTGACGCCGTAATCAATGGGACACCGATAGCAATGACACTCGGAGGCGAAAAATCTTGAATTAGCCCAAAAACATGGAGACAAAGATATCGATGGATTGAGAGGACTATAAATACTCGATGAGTTGTAGCCTGAAAGTCACAGATTGTTTGTGAGAGCGTTTACTGTTAAAGACTATTAGAGAAGGAAGACTATGAACCAACCTTGGCAAGGAATTATCCCAATTGGAGGTGTGCCCCCTTGGGTGCATCCCCTCTTAGCCCAAGACACACCAGCACCCATCCAAAACGCTCAAGCTGGTTTTCAGGGAATTTGGCAAAATGTCACCAGCTTCGCGCCGAATATAATTGCCGCAGGTGCCATCCTGTTGGTCGGTTGGATCGTTGCCTCGATTGCTAAGTCAATGACCAACGGACTGCTCAACCGCACCCGTATCGACAATCAAATTGCCGAGTGGTTTGCTGGCGGTCAAGAAGGCGCAGAAGCGCCGCCGATCGAGAAATGGGTAGCCGGTGCCGTTTACTGGATTATCATCATCTTCACGGTGGTAGCGGTTCTGCAGACGTTGAATCTTGAGGTCGTCTCTCAACCGCTGAATAATTTTCTCGACCAAATCCTGGGCTTTTTGCCCAAGATTTTCGCAGGGGCAATTCTGTTGGGGGTGGCTTGGTTGTTGGCAAGCTTGGTTAAGCTGATCACAACCCGAGGATTACGGACATTAGGTTTGGATGAGCGCTTGGGTGAACAAGTCAGTGAGACACCCCGTTCTGGAGCAGGTGAGACTCAACGTCAAACCAACCAGTTTTCCCTGAGTGAAACCATGGGGAACGCTCTGTACTGGTTCATTTTTCTGTTATTTCTGCCCTCCATTCTCAGCACCTTGGGCTTGGAAGGCACTCTGCGCCCGGTGCAAGAGTTGCTGAATGAAATTTTGGCAATCTTGCCAGATATCTTGGCAGCCCTTGTGATTGCAGCATCGGGTTGGCTAGTGGCTCAGGTTGTACGGCGCATCGTTACCAATCTGTTGTCAGCCGCCGGAACGGATCAACTAGGAGCGCGATTTGGACTGCAAAGTGCGCCCGGAGGGAAATCACTGTCCTGGATTATTGGCACGACGGTTTATGTCTTAATTTTGATCCCCGTCGGCATCGCCGCGCTTAATGCCTTACAGATTGATGCGATCTCAGAGCCTGCGATCGCGATGTTAAATCAGATTCTTGACGCCCTACCGAAAATCTTTACGGCAGCGTTGATTCTGTTGATTGCTTACGTAATCGGTCAGTTTGTCAAGGATTTAGTTACCAATATTCTCGCCAGCATTGGCTTTAACAATGTTTATCGCTGGATCGGTGTACCGGAACCCCGTCCCAGTCGTCCTGCTCCGACTCCCCCCCCTGCCGAACAGCCCGATTTAGGCATACCCACTCCAGAGACTGGATCACAAACGCGGGTTCAACCGGAATCAACTCCATCCATTCGTACACCGTCAGAACTGGTGGGTATTATTGCATTCATCGCCATCCTCTTGTTTGCCACGGTTGCTGCAGTGGATGTCTTGCAGTTTGAAGCCTTAACCCTGATTGTCAACGGGATTATTGTGATCGCGGGTCAGATTTTGGCAGGGTTAATTGTATTTGCGGTTGGCTTGTACTTTGCGAATCTTGCCTTTAACTTGATTACCAGTTCGCGATCGCGCCAATCCCAAATCCTGGCACAAGCGGCTCGGATTGCGATTATTGCCTTTTCCGTGGCGATGGCGCTGCAACAAATGGGTATTGCTGGCGATATCGTAAACTTAGCCTTTGGCTTACTCTTAGGTGCAATTGCTGTCGCGATCGCGCTGGCGTTTGGACTTGGATCTCGCGATGTTGCAGCAGGTCAAGTTCGAGAGTGGTTATCTTCATTCAAAGAAGACAGACCCCCCGGACCCCAATAACGGGAAAGAGAATCGAACAGCGTTGAATTCGATCCCCTGCCAAAACGTGCAGGGGATTCTCCCGGATTTTTCACAAAAAGATAAAAAAAAGGGGTCACAATATGCCCAAATATAGATATACTAAGCATTTCGGCAATTTAAGCTAATGATCCCAACATCAACAGATTGTATCCCAAAACAAGGCTAAAGCCTTATACC
>CAKZMA010000829.1 GCA_937127375.1 uncultured Coleofasciculus sp.
TTTTTATAGAAGAGGAGGTGTAGAAATGACTACGATGACGGTAACTGATGCTTTGTAGAAGTGCTGGTCACTCGAAAACCTCTAAATTTATGGATTTAGATGGATAGCTCAATGGCGTAGAGCACATGCTAGTAGAAGCATGAGGTGTCGATTCGCAACCGACTCCATCTTCCACTACCTTTAAAGCTTAACGCTCAACGCTTAACGCTTAAAGTTCAATCGTTAAAGGTTAGACAATTAACTCTCAAACCATAAAGGTTAACGATCGATAAAATCCAGGGTGTTGGTTATAGGTTCCATAAAACCTTGAGGTTCCCACCTGGCTGAGTGGTCAGCACTCACTTAAGCCCTCAACTAAAGTTGGGGCTAAAAGCTTAAACCCGTTGAAACGGGTTCAAAGGCTTCCCCTGTAAGCTCGATTGGCTTCCCCCTTTTGAAGGGGGACGGGAGGGGGATCTAAAATTGTTAGTTTCTATTCCCATTCTCGCCACTGGTTCGCCCAGTTTTGAAAAATGCCCAAAATTTGCTCCCGTCGCTGTTCAAAGTTAGCAGCAATGCTAATAAAAATAATGCCAGCGATTAAGCCAATGACCCATTTGGAAAAGGGATACTGAAAACTCAAAACAACTAACTGGTAAAATACCGTTAGAACAAATGTTGCTGTACCAACCATTAAAAATGCCCGAATTCGCAGTCCTAATCCAGCAAATATGGCAACCAGGCTAATGATTCCGGGAATGAGTCCAGTCTCTTGATGGAAAAAGAACGCGGCTAAACAAATGATGCTACTACCCAGTAAGCGGAAGTAGTGACGAGTTTGTCGTTTTCGGGGACGTTTTAATTCTGGATCAATTTGGGCAATGTAGAGGCAAGATCCGCCAATTAGGGCAGCATACCACAAGGGTTCAGTGATTTGTTGATTAACTAAAACCCGCCAAATTGCCCAATCAACGAAAAATAGACTCAAATATGTCCAGCGTAAATTAGACTGGCGGTTGGCAACCCAGGCATAAAACCCGGCAACGGCTAGTAAATTGATTGAAGATAGGGTTTGATAGTTGAGGCAAACCGTTAGCAAAGGAGAGATGATGGCGTAATGTTGCCAAGGTTTATCATTCCATCCCCAGCGTCGCCAAGGCAGTTGAAAAAGCGCGATCGCGAATAAACAAGCCATTACCCCTCTCCAGGGGTCAAATATGCTCAACTGTGTCCAGGTTAAACGCGCATAAACACCTGTGGCGGCGACTTCGGTTAATCCGGCGTATATCCAGAGGTTAGATGATGGGGGTGATGAGGGAGATGAGGGAGATAACTGGCGTTTTTGTCTTGTACGCCCCTGTAATAAGGCATAAATAGCCAGTACCCAACTGATGGCAAGTCCGATGGTTCTCAGGTTTGGTGTGGTTAACACCGACATTCCCACCGTTAACACCATCAGTAAGCTGGCAATTACCCAGTGAATATGGGCGGTGATTTTAATTTCAGTGATACTGAGGTTGAGAAGGGTGGATCGATCGCGCGATTGCCAAAACCATGCCAACACTCGATAAATAACCGCAATTGCCGCCGCGACACCCGCTAGAATAGTAAAGCCATCCGCTGGATTTCCGCCCTCGGCTTGCATCATCTGGTAAATTACCAGTTCATACCAAGCAATAGAAATACCTGCTAGGGAAAGATAGGTGATCCCTTTCCAGGGAAGACGGCGACGCCCTACACCTATCCCGGTTAATGCTGCACCGAGGGTGAGTAACCCGGTATAAGGGGTGAAATACGTCCAGCGTAAACTAATGCCAATTAGGGCATAGATTAAGGGTAAACCCTCCAGTGCATTTCTAGACGCGCCAGACGCGCCATGGCGCGTCTCTACAGGTTCCTCTGTGTCATCATCTAAACGGGCAAACCACCAATCGGTGAGGATTAGTATCACAAGTGCCAGGATAATGTTAGCGGTGGCTAAGGTTAGGGATGAACCATTTTGTAACAGAATCGTATATGCGATCGCTAATTCGATTGCCCAACTGATGCCATAGATACCAAACTCTGTAAATGATCGCCAACAGCGAAACCAAATCGCACCGCCAATTACAATTGATGCGGCTAGGTAATGCCAACTGGATGGAATCAGTTCGACGTAACTCTGGGTACTGTGTAGCGTCAGGAATCCTAATTCTGTACCAGACAGGGCAATTGCCCATCCATCCGAGGCTTGGGCGTACAACGAAGCTAAATCGCCAGACTGAGAAATTAAGCCAGCCCGTAGCAGCCATAATCCCAAAATTGCGATCGCGCCCACCAAATACCAATCGGCGACAGATAAGGGAGGTAATCCGGGAATTCCTTGCCACAGCCATGCACTAAAAAAGCTGAGGGCAAAACCAATTGTAATTGTAGCGGCGACAGTTTGGCGTAAATAGCGACTATTCAGGAACATTAACACTGTGGCAACCCCTAAGCCAATCAGTTGAATCTGCGGTTGGAATAGGGTTAGCCATTGGGCAAGAAATAAAGCGATCGCACTCCACGAAGCAGCCTGAATGCGCCGCGATCGCTGACTAAGACTGGCAACTCCAGTTAAGGTTAATGGGGTGAGTAACCATAAAAGTCCCCAAGGGTGCATGGGAAAGGGAATTACATAGGTAATACTTTCCCCAGCCAGTAACACATAACTGATTCCAGCGAGGACAAAACCAATGTGCCAACAACTGTGATACCAAGTCTGCTGGGGGACAGGAGATGGAGGATTTGCTTCTACCGTTTGCCCTTCCTGCTTTATACTCAGACTCCATTCTGCCACCATTAACGCCAACAATAAACTTGCCCAAAGCGGTTCGCTGAGAGTCGGAAACCATCCATCAATAAACGAACAGAGGGTTAATAATCCGGCGATATGGGTGAGATAAACCAGAGGAATTCGCAGCGGAGGGCGGCGATGAGTAACAATAGCAAGGGTGATAGTGGAGAGTAAGAGATTGAGCGATCGCGCCGTCGGATTCAGGGTACTGATTACCGTTAACATTACACCCAATCCGAATGTGAGTCCTTCCCCAAACCGGGCTAATCTAGGGTTCGACTTCCGATATAGCCAATCGGTCAAACCTACCCACAGAATAATGTAGGGAAATAGGGCGACACCCCACCAGGCTTCCACGTCTGAACCCACCTGTTGAGAGAGGAAACTGATTACCTCCTCTTGTACCGCCAACGGGATTAATCGCCATAGTAAAAACAGCGTTTGCAAGCCAATGAAAAAAATGGCAGCTAAATCCAGACGCCGCCGAGAATACTGTAAGCGCTGGGCGAAAAAACCAATCGCCAACCCACTAACCACCGTGGCTTGCCAAGGAATTTCTTCTCCTACCGAAACCAACCAACCCATCAACAGTAATCCACCGCCAATTCCATCCCAGATTTTTGTACTAAAGGAGGAAACAGACTCTCGTGAGACGGCTGGAGGTTTTCCCTGTCGCGCCAACAACCAACCACAAATTCCCATTGCCAAACCGAGTTGGGTAATTGGCACATTCATCACGAAAATTGCCCGTCCTAATAACACCGTGAGGGCATAAATCACCACTAAACTACCCGTGGGTGCATTATTCGGCAAAGATGGGGATGCGCGAGGGGTTGAAGCGGCGGCGGGGAGAAAAATCGCGGTTCCGATGACACCTAAATAAACAGCGACTAATGGAACCTGTGACCAATTCCAACCCCAGTGTAGATAACTCAACCATAAAACTAGAGAAGCAGGAGAGGTAAGCCGGAATGAGTTAGTTTGGATAGACGGATTGATAACCGTAATTCCCGTTAAACTTAACGCCGCCACCCCCACAACAATCCATTCCCAGGGATGACGCCATAAGCCAAAACCATCCATTGCCCAAAAATTCACCGGGACTAAAAGTAGGGCAATCAATTGTAAGGTTTGAGAGGTTAATTTTAAATTAGAACGCTTTCCCGCCCACAGGCTAATGCCCCAAAAGATAACGGTATATGCCCATAACACACCATACTGTCCCGCTGGTGGAAAATTCTGCCATTGAGTCGCGGCGAGGACACCGGAAGAGACAACAACCAGAAAGACACCCAGAAACAGCAGCCAGCGCACACTCAGTTCCTCTTGCCATGACTGCCATATCCGGGATAAGGGTGAGACAGTAGGAACGGGTTCCTTGACCTTGGGTTCCACCTTTCGGGATGGGGGACGAGATGGCAGTGGCGCAATCTCTGGTTCAGGAAGGCGACAAGATAGATAGATTCGACCGAGTTGCTTCACTTGGGCATCACTGATTAAACCCAAGCGCAACCAGGTTTCTAGACCTTCGAGTAAGTTGGGATTGGAGGCAGAAACAGTGAGTTCAATTCTCACAGAATGTTGCGAGGACATAGTTTTCGGGGGTTCGTTCGTAGTCGGCACGAAGCGTGCCAGAAGAAGCGCTGAAGCGCTTACTACAAACAGATTAATTAATCCTAGCATCAGATTTTCTAGTTGATGATTGATGGATCAGGACGGGTTTTGTTTTTCCGTTAGTGGTGGTGAGGGCGGGTTTTGTTGTTTCGTTAGTGGTGGTGAGGGCGGGTTTTGTTTTTCCGTTATTGGTGGGGAAGGGCGGGTTTTGTTGTTCCGTTATCGGTGGATATCTAAATTTAGTCCCTAAACCCGCCCCTACAGATTCCCTAAACCTGCCTCGACAATTGACGTATA
>CAKZMA010000830.1 GCA_937127375.1 uncultured Coleofasciculus sp.
GAGGGCGGGTTTTGTTGTTCAGTTATCGGTAAATATCTAATTTAGTTCCTAAACCCGCCCCTACAATTGTGCCTAAACCCGCCCCTACAATTGTGCCTAAACCCGCCCCTACATTTTGCCCATTGCTTGACCCGCTAACCAAGCCGTTGTCCAAGCATTCTGAAAATTAAATCCGCCCGTAATTCCATCAACATCCAGGATTTCACCCGCAAAGTAAAGTCCCGGACAGCAGCGACTTTCCATGGTTTTAAAGTTCACCTCTTTTAAATTGATCCCGCCACAGGTAACAAATTCTTCCTTAAAAACACCCTTCGCTTGAATCAAATAATGCCCCTGATTCAGTTCTTGTATCAATTGATTCAGGGCTTTTTTCGAGAGTTCTGCCCAGCGCCGATTTTGGTCAATACCAACATAGCTAATTAAACTCTGCCATAACCGTTTCGGAATCGGAATCGGGCAACTTGTGCTGATATGACGGTGCGGAAGTTGAGATTTAACCGATAGTAATAGCTGGCGTAGATAGTCTTGAGTATATTGAGGAAGCCAATTAATCACTAAGGGAGTTTGGTAGTGACAATCATGAAAAAATCGAGCCGCCCAAGCCGACAATTTGAGGACGACTGGACCACTTAATCCCCAATGGGTAATCAGTAAGGGTCCGGTTTGTTCCTTGACAGTTTTCCCGGCTTCTGGTAGTTTTATATGAACATCATTTACACTAACTCCAGCTAAATCCTGTAAGCGTGGGTCTGATATCGTAAACGTAAATAAAGAAGGAACCGGGGGTTGGATAGTATGACCCAAATTCTTGGCAAAGCGATAGCCAAGGGGATTACTCCCTGTCGCCAAAAGCACGCGATCGCACTCGATTATTTCCCCGGTTTTTAACTGGAGTTGAAACCCAGAGGTGAGGCGAATGGATTTAACCGGAGTCGCGGTGCGAATCTGAACCCCTGCGCTTATAGTCGCGTGGATGAGACAATCCACAATGGTTTGCGACGTATCCGTAACCGGGAACATCCGCCCATCCGCTTCGGTTTTCAGGTGTACCCCCTGCGCCTCAAACCAGGCGATTGTGTCTTTGGGTTGAAACCGCGTAAACGCCGAGCGCAAGGCTTTCCCCCCCCTGGGATAGGCTTGTACCAAAAGGGCGGGGTCAAAACACGCATGGGTGACATTACAGCGCCCCCCACCAGAAATCCGCACCTTAGTTAAAGGCGTTTTCGAGGCTTCCAGCAGGATGACTTGGGTGTGAGGATGAGCGGATGCAGATGCGATCGCGCCGAAAAAACCAGCCGCACCCCCACCGATAACGACAATTTTAAGAGACAAGGTGCTTGCATTACTCAGGGTTATGATTATTCTAAGGGTTCAAAATCCGATTTAGCCGCCCCACAGACGGGACATACCCAGTCATCAGGGATATCCTCAAAAGCGGTTCCGGGTTCGATACCGCCATCGGGATCACCTTTTTCGGGATCATATTCGTAGTTGCAAACGGTACAAACATATTTTTTCATCGTTGTCTTCTCCTATTATTTGATTCAGTCGTACAGTTTATCGTACACCGTATTGCACAACTTATTCAGGCTAGCTATAGTTCATCTTCCATGCCACCTAGCCTTTTGAAGAGGCGATTAAAATCGCAGCTACACAAACAAAGTCCGCCTGCGCGGACTAGGTTATAACGGGGGTAGCGTTCCTCAGATTTGGGATAAAAGCATCCCCACTGTGCCAATTACTTTTAATCCAATTTGTTTAGCAACGCGACGTGCTTTTTTATCGTCGAGAATAAGAATAACATTATTAAGTTTCATTGCCAGAGAAATCGTTTCGGCTTCTCCTTCATCCATTTAAGTTTTAAATCTAAGTTTTTTAGGCAAGTGTTTCCGCGACACTCTGATGAATTGCATCTTTACCGGGACAAGGAACAGTTGCAGGTAATGCACCGTAAAATTCACTAAGTCGCTTAGGCTTAATAATTCGCAATTTTAGATCATTTCCTTCTAGGAGAATTAATATTTCATCTCCTTCTTGAAGTCCGAGTTTTTGGCGAATGGGGGCAGGAATTGTAATTTGTACTTCAGGTGTTAGTTTTACTTTCATGGCATATTTACTCAAAGTCTAAAAAGCTGAATCGGGGCGGGTTTAGTTACATCGGGTTACAACCGAAAAGATAGTTGTGAAACCCGCCCCTACACAATTCATACCAAATCCGGGTTAGCCACCCCCTTTATAAGCTAGTCCGCGCAGGCGGACTTTGTTTGTGTAGCTGCGACTTCTAGTCGCCAAAGCAAAAAAAGGGTTTGTGAAATTTACCTACCTACCTACCTACCTGGATGGCTCTACGAAAATTGTTCTGCATAAGTTCCAGCCGCTCAGAGTTAGATCCGACTGAACACCCCTTGATTCTCGCCAATCAATCTTAAACTATGGAGGTACAACCCTTGAGACGATACCCCCGCCCACGTAGCCCCTGAGACACGAGTGATGAGCAACCATTTGAGCGCCGTAAGAATCCCCACTAACACAGCTTCCCGATATTGGAGTGCGATCGCGATTGATGCAGCCGGGAGACGCCAAATCCGGGAAATTACCGCAGCTAAGGCATTTTTCCTGGAATCATTCCCTGATTTTACCCCAGAGACTCAAGTCTCGGATACCCAGGTTCAACGTCAACTCTGGTACTGGATGCAGGAATCTGGGGGAGCTGGGGAAGCTGGGGAAGCTGGGGAAGCTGGGGGAGCAGAGATTAATCAGAGTAGTATGGCTCAACTTTGTCTCAAATGCTTTATGTCACAGCAAATTGACGCTGTTTGTCGGGGGTTAGCCAGTCGGTTTGGTGCGGAACATGGCTTTACCAGTAACGATTTATTACCCTTTGTCTTAGACGAAGAAATCGGTAAACCTCGCCGCCATTCTCCCACCTACCAATCCTTCCTCGATGAAATCTTACACAGTTTTGACCCCGAACAAAGCAGCCTCGCCACCTGGACAAGCCGTCGGGTGAAACACCATAAACCCCTGAATCAATTCTTACTCGAACATGGGATTTATTTAGTCAGTGATTGGGCAATCTTAAATGATACCAAACCCAAACAACTCCACCGTATTTTCGCGGAGTTTCACCACTTAACCCCATCGGAAATCCAACGCGCCCAACAACTTCTCGACGCTTATCACGCCGTCTACCGCAGTCAACGCCTAAAACAACGTCTCGCTGGAGTTAAAGGAAAATGTCACCCTCCCACCCCCGAACAACTACAACAAATGGCGCAACGCCTCTCCCCTCCCCTACGCCCAGAACCCCTGCTGCGCCAACTGCAACTCATCGCCTCTCGACTGCGTGAGTACCGAATTTATGTACGCGGCGGGACGCCAAAAACAGAACCCTGGGATACAACCCCAAATGAACCCCTAGATATCCCTTATTCTCAACCCACACCCGATGAACAAAGCGAATTTTTAACCGCCTATCGCCAACAGTTTATTAAAGGTTTAGATACCGCCATCGCCCAAATCACAGGCGATCGCACTCGGAAGTTACAGCGCCGAGATTCCCAAAAAGCCCAACAGTTTCTCACCGCGTTGCATCTGTTTCACTGTCAAGGACAATCCATGTCCGATATTGCCCGAAACTTTAACTATAAAGGACAATTTCAAATTAGCCGTCTACTAAAACTGAAGGTCCTTCGCGCTGATATTCAACGAGAATTACTGGTTTACTTAAGCGATCGCATTCTGGAGAAAGCCCAACGCTATACCGATGTCCAACGCCTGCAAACCGTTCATCACCAAATTCAAGAGGCGATCGCAGAACAAGTCACGAAGGTGATCGAAGACGCGGCGACAGAAGCGAGTACGGCTACCCATGAACGCCATCAAAAAACCCCCAGCCTCTTTGCTAAAAGACTCTGCCATTATCTAGATAACAGGAGTAATATATCATGACTTTCTACTCAACCACTCAACCCGGGCTTGATGGTGACGCTTTCGCCATTGAAACCATCCACCTCTCTGACGATGCGATTGAACAAGCCGTTCACCTCGCCCAACCCATTGCTAACGAAGAACGCCAATGGCAAACTTATCTCAATGCTTTAGCCTTATTTGGCTTTGAGTCATGGTTAGCCGAACGGAGTTCTGAATTAACTGTAAATCGCGATCGCACGTCCCTATTCGATTCTGCGACAACGAATCTTATCGAAGCGGTTTGTCATCTTAACGTAAATGGGTTTAACCTCTGTCTAATTGCCCAAGGTAGCCTAACCGATGATCAAGTATCCTTACCCCGAACCGTTGTCGATCTCCCCGAATTCATCCCCCATTTCTACGTCATCGTAGACGTACAAGAGGAAGAGGAAACCGCCGTGGTTAAAGGGTTTATTTCCTATCCTCAACTCATCGCACACCGGGATACTCTAGGCTTAACCCCTGAGGAGGATTGGACGTATTCATTCCCCCTCGATTGCTTTGACACGGAACCTAGTCACCTCCTCTTAGAATTACGCTGTTTAACCCCCAGCGCCATACCCCTCCCCCCCATTCCCAGTGATCGCCGCCAGCAACTTGCCCATACGCGATCGCAACTGGAAATCAAACTCCCCCAACTCCAGTCTCCGGCGTCTCAACTCTGGCACCATTTAACCTGGGAACAAGCCACCCTCGTACTCACCCGTTCTGAGTTACGCACCTGGCTGTATCAACTGCAAACCGATCCTCAAAGCCAATCCACTCTCCAGAACTACTTATCTGATGTACTCAGCCGTATCACCCGAAACGTAATTAATGTGGGACGCTGGTTACAGGATGAACTAGACGAACTCGCCCAAGAACTCTCCTGGCAACTTCTGCCTAGTTTAACCCCCGCTACCGCCATGCGATCGCCTACCGCCGAATTGGATGCGATCGTGCAACAACTGGAGTACAATAATGTCCAAATTCCACCTCAAGCCAAGGGAGCGTATCGCAATCTCCAGGTGGCAGACATCCCCCTGCGCTTATATGCCATAACCTGGCCCCTCTTATCTGCAACCCTCCCCGAATGGGCATTACTGATAATTTTAGGCACGGATTCGCCAACGGGTTTCCCAGAGGGTCTAACATTAGAGATTAGTGACCAAACAGAGATTTTAGTCGAACAAGAGTTAGATGCGAATAGTTCCGATTTCTTCACCAGTGTAGTGGGAACATGCCAAGAGACGTTTGGCGTCACGATTCGTTTAGGATCAGATATTGAACACATCCTGCCTCCCTTTGGCTTCAATCTCTAGAATTAGGGGCTGCTGAATAAGTCTTGTGGTGGGGAGAGGCAATAGGAAATAGGCAATGGGCTTTCTTTGAAGAAAAAAGCTTACCTGACAAGGGATTGACCCTTCGACTTACCTCGACTTACCTCGACTTACCTCGACTTCGCTCGGTACAAGTCGCTCGGTACAAGTCGCTCGGTACAAGTCGCTCAGGGTCAAGCGATTTAAATTTTTCTTCTTTTGTCCTAACGTGTCTGCGTAGTGCTATATAAGCTAGTCCGCGCAGGCGGACGCAAGTTTGTGTAGCTGCGACTTCGTCCTCGCCAGGGCAAAAAAGGGGTTTCTATTAAAATAGAATATAAAACTCTTATGTAGTCGTCTATAGACGACTTAAGCTTTTGGTTACTTGGGTTAAAACCCAAGGTGGTTGGTGAGACTGTAGCTGGAAATTTTGCTTGCTGCTTCTGCCTTCTGCTTTTTTGTGGTGTCATCTGCTCGATCCTGTAAACTACGATTTTAGCCTCATGACCTATTTATCCTTACCCCACCGACTTCACTCCCTCAGCTTGGCGACAGCGACGCTGCTGTTAACATTACTATCGCCGATTTCCCTATCCCCTAATCTATCGCTATCTCTATCAACCCAGGTACAAGCCCAAACCGCTGAAGATCAGCTTAGTGCAGCCCAACAGTTGCTAGAGGAAGGAATTGATCTGTATCAGCAAGGTCAAATGCAGGAGGCGTTAAATCGACTAGAGGAAGCATCCAACCTGTTTGAGCAAGTCGAAGCCCCTGCAGAAGAAACCATAGCTCTGACCCAAATTGGTCTAATTTATGAGAATCGTCAACAGTATGATGATGCACTAAACGCTTACGAACAAGCCTTAAGCCTAGCCAAAACCTTCGATGATCCTTACCAAGAAGCGATCATCCTCGATTATATGGGTTCAGTCTATTCAAGTCTAGAACAATATTCTCAAGCACTGGATCTGCACCAAAAGTCACTGGCACTTTTCCGAGAAGTGGATAATCGCCGCAGTGAAGGCATTGTATTGGGTAATATTGGCAAAGTTTATTTCGCTCAAGAGCAAAATGAGCAAGCGATCGATTCCCTTAAAGAATCGTTAAGCATTTATCAGGAATTGGACGAAAACATCTTAGAAGGAGAGGTTCTGTATTACTTGGGATTATCCCATCAAAACTTAAAAGAATATGCCCCAGCTTTAGACTTTCACCAGCAAGCCTTAGGTATTTTCAACGCTGAAAATATCCCTGAGTTGCAAGCTCTAGCTTTATACAATATGGGGATAATCTACAGTCAACAAGGCAAAGAAGCAATGGCGCAAACGTCTTATCAAGATGCCTTGACTATTTTTGAAGAATTAGGAAATGAGCAAGGAATTGCAGCTATTCGTTATCAAATGGAAACACTTGACCAATAATTGAGGGGTTAAACTCCTTTCCATTTTTGCGGAACTGTCTCCAACTATAAGTACCGAATGACTAATTATCCATGATAAATGATAAAGAACCGATTTCCAAAACCGAAGCCAAGCAACTGCTAGAACGTTTAGTATTTGACGATGAACGTCCTCAAGACTGGGTACAGGATGTTTGGGGATTGAGTCCAACTTTAGGAGAAAGTGGTGCCAAATTGCTAGAAGTATTTGAAGCATTGATTGAATGTTGTCCTGACGAGAAATTGGAAAACTTAATCCAAATTTATTATCAAGACAAGTTGTAAAGGGAATAGGAAATAGGGAACAGGGAACAGAAGGATCTGAAGGTTGACGAGAGTTCCCTCCCCTTGACAAGGGCAGAGTTAGGGAGGGGGATTTCTCAAAGTATTGGAGATTTTTGATAACTGCTAACTGTTAACTGTTCACTGCTAACTGTTAACGCTTACTCCTAGAAAGCAATCTTGACACATCAGCATGCATCAGGGCAATATTTGGATCACGTTGAATTGCTTGATAGTAACGTTGCTCTCGATTAGTTCCCGTTTCATCCGGAGAAACCAGCGAACGGGCTTCATCTAAAAGTTCATTTGCCTGATGGAACGTTATCGGTTCTTTGGCACTCAAGGCTTCATCAATCTGAACAATAAATTGAGAGAAAGGGCGTAACCAACTAAACCATTCATCTTGAACAACCAGTTGGAAAAACTCCCCTTTTGAACGAATACGCCCATGAAATCGTTCATACCTATCGCGTTCCGAGTGGAGAAGGGCTTTATGCAGTTGCAGCAGCGCCGCACGCACATCGCGCAGGCGTTGAAAGGGTAGGTTTTCGGGAGAATAGGTAAATGACATGAACCAGGATTGCGATCGCGACTTTCTTTATCTTAGATTGAGTTTAACATTGGTGTAACGTGCCGTTCGCGATCGCGTAAAATTGAACCCCGATAATACCTTAACACTACAGTGGGAATAATTCACAAATGACGTAGCTTTCTTCTTGCAAAAGCGAGTATAACAAATGACAAATGACAAATGACAAATGACGATCTCCACCGATTCCCGCTTTGCCGATACCCAAACCCATTGGGCAAAAGACTCAATTCACCAGCTTTTTAACCGCCAAATTATCAGTGGTTATCCAGATGGTAGCTTTCGCCCCAATAACTCCGTTACCCGGGCTGAATTTGCGGCGATTTTAAATAAAGCTTTTCCCCAGGCTACCCCAGTGCGCGATGCGATCAACTTTCGCGATGTACCCGCCAATCACTGGGCAAATTCCGCGATTCAAACTGTTACTCGTGCCGGATTTTTCTCCGGTTATCCGAATGGAACCTTTCGCCCCAATCAACCGATTCCCCGTGTGCAAGCGTTGGTGGCATTGGTGAGTGGGTTACAGTATGACCGTGACCCTAATCCTAACCCAATTCTTCAGCAATACTACGATGATGCGACAGTTATTCCCAATTATGCACGGGACGCGATCGCAACCGCAACCCGTCAGTTTTTAGTCGTTAACTATCCGGATGTCAGACGCCTACACCCGAATCGCAATGCGACACGAGGCGAAGTGGCTGCACTGATTAGTCAGGCGTTAAAACTTCCTGGCGTTCCCCGACACTATATTCCGGGTTGGGATATTATCGCCATTGAACCATTATTCGATGAGGCGGATTCCTTTACCCAAGGACGGGCGAGGGTCAAACTGGGACATAAATGGGGATATATTGATCAAGCTGGGACATTTGTTGTTGATCCGCAACTGGATGAAGCCGAACCCTTTTCCGAAGGAATTGCATTAGTAAGATTGCAGCAAAATGGCGTTGACTTAAGCTGGCTTCGTAGTAGGCACTTTAGTGCCAGAAGCGCTAAAGCGCTGACTACAAACGCCCGAAATCAATTCTCCTCACCCTGGGTTCGTAGTAGGCACTTTAGTGCCAGAAGCGCTAAAGCGCTGACTACAAACGCCCG
>CAKZMA010000831.1 GCA_937127375.1 uncultured Coleofasciculus sp.
GACTCGACTGATCCAGAAGAAGACACCGAAACTACCGCCGAAATCCCAGAACTGACGCCCGAAGAAAGGGAACGTCAACAGAAGCTGATTGAAGCCGATCGCCTTTACATGAGCGGTCAATTTACCGCCGCCCAACAGCTTTATCGGGAAGCCAAAGCCTCTTTTGACACGGAAGTAGCCCTAGAGAAACCCGTCGCTATCTATGAGCCGACTGAACTCTCACCTGCGGGTGCAGTGTATTGGCGTCAGTCTGAGGAAGGGTTAGAACAGGAACTAGAAACCAAGATTCTTGTCCCCCTCCAGTTTTTAGTCGAACAGCAACCAGAATTTATCCCTGGTCATTTGCGCTATGCTCAAACCCTCCAGGAGTACGATCGCCAAGAGGAGGCGATTCAGGTATTGGAGAGGGCGACAACCTTATATCCCAATCAGCCGGATTTAATTAAAGCCAAAGTTACCGCCCTAGCCGACACCGAACGTTGGTTAGAAGCCTCCTTAGCCGCCCGCCAGTTTGCCATGCTCAACTTCAATCATCCCCAAGCAGCGGAATTTGAGGTGTTGGCGGAGGAGAATTTAGAACGCTATCGATCGCGCCTGCGGGGTGAACTGAGAGGAAACGCGATCGCGAATGTGATTACGGGGGCGTTGGGTTATATTTTTACCGGAAATCTCTTTGGTCCGATTTCGGCAATTGAAACCACCACGTTAATGCTACGGGGTGAATCCGCCGTGGGTGAAAGCTTCGCCGGAAGAGTACAAAAGCAACTCCCCATGGTTGAAGATGAACAGGTGCTGGAGTATGTCCGGGAAATTGGCAACAAACTCGCGATCGTAGCGGGGCGGGATGAGTTTGAGTATCAGTTTTATGTGGTCATGGATGACCAACTGAATGCCTTTGCTTTACCAGGTGGAAAGATATTTGTCAATGCTGGCGCGATTCTGAAAACGGAATCTGAGGCGGAGTTGGCGGGGTTATTGGCTCATGAACTGGCTCATGCGGTATTATCCCATGGTTTTCAGTTAGTGACGGAGGGGAATTTGATTGCCAATGTTACCCAATATATTCCCTTTGGTCGCACCGCTACAAATTTAATTGTTCTCGACTATAGCCGAGACATGGAACGTCAGGCTGATGCGTTGGGAACAAAGATTTTAGTCGCTGGTGGTTATGCAGCGGATGGACTGCATAATCTCATGATTACCTTAAACGAAGAAGACCGCGATCGCCCCTTATTTGCATGGCTGTCTACTCACCCGAATACAGAGGAACGGATTAGCAATATTGAAACCCTCATTGAGCGCAATGGCTACAACCGTTATACCTACGAAGGCGTCGCCCGACATTTGCAGATTCAAGAGCGAGTGGCGCAATTGCTCAAGGAATACGAAGCGCAACAGGAATGTGAAGAAAATGATGATGAGGAGTGTGAACAGAAAGAGGACACCTTAGAAGAATAGTATTCTAGCAAAAGGGAGTAATATAGCGCTACGCGCCAGGCAATAGGCAATAGGCAATAGTGAAGACAAAAGCTTACTCAAATTGAGTTAATCCGGGAAAAAGTGGCGCTTGCTGTTTATGGTATTTTGCCAAATAATCCCGGAATGATGTCCCCCCAGTTCCTATCTCTACACCTACAAGTTTAAGTTGTTGTACAGCCAGTGATAGATGGAATTGATGAAAGCGGATTTGTAAATTATCGTAAGTCCGCATATTCTTTAAAACTGGACTGGCATGAGGATGATTCAAGAGATAGGAAATCTGTTCCGCTGTCGTGTTTCCAGGACTTCGTTGCAGTAGGGTGTCGTAATAATAGGCGAGATTATGATTATGATAGCGCTCAAACCATTGGGCAATATCATTACCATAGCGGCGGTCAAACTCGGTTTCAGCAATGTGAGGATTGCCCTGGGTGTCTTTAGTTCCTCCTTGCCAATAGTTTCGCACCCCGCTCATAATTTCTAAATGGCGAAACTGGAACGACTGAAACCCACTGGTTGGACCAATAGTTGTGCGAAACTCGGCAAATGCCCGCATTGTCTTGAGAATGGGCATGGTTGTCAATACGACTTCATAAAGGTGCAGAATCCGGGGAAAAAAGTAACAGGCTTCGCTAGTATCTCCGATAATCGGATCAGTATTATCGGCAATCGCTTGCGCTAATGCAGCTAAAACTCGCTCCATATCCAGAATCATTTGATGGAACGCGAGTTCACAAATTTGATGAACGGCAATAAATAAGTCTTCGTCTTGGGAGGCGGTGAGTGGACGCTTGCAACTGAGTAGCGCCTCTAGATTATGATACGTCCAATAGTGATTTTGAGTAACGTCTAGAGTGGGATCAAGGGGAGGTAAGGGTTGGGTATGATCAGATTCAGACATAGTAGAGATAGAGTGCGATCGCGCTAGAGTATTAGTATTATCTGTTCCTTGACTTTCCCTTTGCCATCTCCCGTGCAAAAAAAGCTCCCGCATCCGCTGTCTTCCCCCTTAAAAAGGGGGACGGGAGAGGTGGGAAGGGGGCTGGGGGGTTAAGTTTTTCCAATTCGCCAGCAGTATCCTTCAAGGGAGAAGGGGAACCATTACCTAAAGAAGCTTCTGACATCATCCCTACACTGAGCGAAGCCGAAGCGCGGGGCTTCCCCGCGAAAAGCTAACATCCTCAATCAAGGATTAACCACATACTCAGACGTTACCGCGTCTGCTTTTCCAGCTTCAACTAACGCCTGATAAACCATCGCCGCTACCTCAGCGCGAGTTGCATCTTGAGTCGGATTGAGAGACTCAGTATTCGGATAATTCACCACAATACCCGCTTCTGTCGCCGCACTGAGTTTTTCACGCGCATACTCTGGAATCTGATTTGAATCCTGATAGGTTTGTAACACCTCCTGAGGAGATTGATTTGCTTCTAACCCCAATCCACTCGCTAGTGCCACTAAAACTTGTACCTTAGGAATCGGTTGCTTGGGTTGAAAGGTATTATTAGGATAGCCACGCAAAAAATTGGTTTTGCTGGTTTCCTGAATCGCAGACCATGCCCAAAACTCTGAAGATACGTCCTTAAAGTTGGGTGTCTCTAAGGTGGGTTGTTGCTCAAAAGCGTTTCTTAACAACGCTGCAAATTCTGCCCGAGTGATCGAACTATTCGGTTTAAACGTATTATCTTCTGGAAAGCCGCTCATAATATCCCGCTGCACCAGAGCGGTAATATAAGGACTTGCCCAATAGTCATCTGGAACATCGGCAAACTTCACGGCTGCATCAGGCGTTTCCGTTGGGGTTGGTGTCGGTGTTGCTTCCGGAGTTTCCGTGGGTATTTCTGCTGTTTCTGTCCTTGGGGCTGAGACAATCGGAGCAAGAGGAACTGCTCTAGCTATTTCCGGAAATGCCTCATCTTCATCAATGGATTCGGGTGCAGCAGCTACGGCTGGAGAAGGTGAAGGGGAGTCTGTTGCCAAAGGAGCGCTGCTGAGGGTTTCGCGAGTGGGAATCTCCTCAGCTATCGGAGAAGTCACTTTTGGCTCTTCTGGTGCTTCCGTTGTTGGTTCAGAGGTGAGTGAGCCAATCCACTGCTGTAGGTTCAATCCCTTTTGCCGTTGACCCAATACTCCAATCAAAATCCCACCGATAGTGATAACGGCGATAATTATACCAATCCATTCCTCCAAACCGAGTGGAGAGGAGTCCGAATCGGGTGGCGGTAGATTTCTCATTATGCACCTTGTTTAACTCGCAACAACACTAAGAAAGCAAGGGGAATCAGAGATTTTTTTCGGTTGTCTGAATTCTTGACCCCCCAATCCCCCAGTATTAACCTCCACATCTAACGGTAGAGCTTTGGGATAAACATGCCTCTGGCTTTAGTTTACTGCCAAAGTGCTTGTCCACCAGCGTCGGTACGTCTTCGGGAGCCACCTTATTGTACCGGGCTTTGTCTGGCATCACTACCATACAGGGACCTTTTTTACACTGCTTCATACAGCCTGTGTCTTTAATCGCTACTTGGTCATCAAGATTGCGATCGCGCAAGGTGTTATTCATCACTTGATGGACTTTTGCCGCACCGCGCTTGCGACAGGATGACTTTTTACACACCATGACGCTGGCTTTGGTTTTCTGGGGAGACGGTTGCAAAAGTTTCTCATATTGCTGGGATGCTGACGGGGTTTTCAATGTCACCCGCTCGGCTTTGAGTTTCAATTCCCCACGTTTGGGTTTGTACTTCTGTTTGCCACAGACTTCTATCGGATCTCCGGGTTTGAGGATTTCAGGTAGAGATTCCCGTAAGGGTTGAGCCAGATTGATATATCGTTCACCTGCTTCTGTATTTACCCACAGCAACTTGGGTTTTTTGCCAGCTTTACCCAGAAATTTGACAAACTGTCCCTCTAGCTTGAAGGGGCTGACTTGTTTCTTTTTATATGATTTACCCATGAAATTACTCCAATGTCTCCCCCTAACCGTAGCGCTAATTGATAAAACATGTCATCTATTTTTCGTAAGAGTTCTTCATAAGTCGTTACAAATTGGGGGAGATGGGGGAGCAGGGGGAGCAGGGGGAGCTACTATCAATAGCAAAACAAAAGTTCCGAAATCCGCCCCTACAGACTCAACACTTCATCAATTGTCCTGCTGATCCATGGGATTGTGCATCAGGGTTTCAAGTTGTGTGTCGAGATGGTGTAAGAGTTGGTTCAGGGTTGGTAGTGTATCCACCGGAGGAATGGAATAGCGATAAGAGCGATCGCGGATTTCATTTAGCTTGTGCTGGAGTTGTCCGGCGAGTTTAATCGCATCCTGACCCAATCGTTCCACCTTTTGTTGTTGATAGAAGTTTAAAGGCGCTCCTCGCAACAGTTGTAGCGTTGCCTCTTCCCCATGAGTACCGGGTACTAGCCGCAAACACAATAGGAGGGATTCTTGCTGATAGAGTCGCTCACTTTCGATCTGTTTGGGCTGGGTAATGGGCTGCAACGGCAGGTCAACTAAGCGCTTAAGCTCAATAATGATATCTTCAAAAACAGATACGCTTAATTTATCCAAGACAGACTGGGAAGAGCTATCCTGGCGCAAAACAACCCGACCCCGCTCAGATTGTCGCTGGAAATACAGCCGACCAATTCCCCCCTGCAACAGCCGCCCTAACAACTCTTCCACAATTTGATGGGGGGCTAAGGTTGCCAAAAACGCGATCGGACGAGATAAATAGAGGGGGTTTACATCCAAGGGTAGAAGAGCTTTAGTCGGGAGTGACCTTTGGAAAACTGGCGTCAGCGCCGTCTGAGCCGATACCGTCTTACCAGAAGGATGCGGTGGTTGGGCTGGGGAGTGATTAGACGATTGTGACGTCGGTTGAGGTGTTGCTATTGATGGCTGGCTATCCTCTGGGTTAGGTACATCAGAGGATTGGTTTAATTCGTCCTGGAGTTGACGGATATCATCGATAATCAGTGTCGGTTTAGATTCCCTAGCCGAAGAATTATTATTAGTTTTCGCCGCCGCTTTTGATTCCTCAGGCTGCACCGCCTCATTTTCAGTTTGGCTCACCTCATGGCTGGTTGGAGGTTGAGAGGCTGTCGGCGGAGGATTATCGGTTGTCGCTGCGTTAGCGGAGGAGGTTGATGGCTGGGGTTCAGTTGTCTCATCCTCCGTTAAATGGGCAGCATCACTCGGTTGCGGTTGAGACGCTACTGGGGTAGAGTTGTGTTTCTGTGCCGCCGCTTGAGGAGAAGGGGCTGACGGCTCAGGCTGATTCACCTCATCTTCAGCTAAACTGGCATCATCAATAATTAGCGTTGCTTGTTCCGACCGAGGAATGGACTGTTGGCGCTCAGAGCGTTGCTTTTTCGGTGCTGTGTCGCGATGACCTTGATTTAAATAGGCAGACAAAATCGCTGTATGAGAGCTGGCGGTAATCTGTTCGACTTTGAGCGAACAGTTCATAAACGCCAGAATGCGACGGACATAATCAAGAGCCGTGGAGTCGTGGGTATCCACTATACCCAGCTTCAGGTACTTGCCTTCGAGAGACAGGGGCAAGAATTGATGAAATAGACAGGCTTCAAAAGGCAGAATACTATCAATCAGCCGAAACATTTGCTCAGTATCCACGCCAGAGAGTTCTGACGCTTGAGAGGATGATTTAGACTGAACAGGAGTGTCCGCTCGTTCTGGGTCCTGTGGTGAGGGTAACATAATAATTTCTCCAGCCTGAGTATCAATCGGTTCAGATGCCCCAGGAGTCATAAGATATAGACTTTCCGGTTTGGGATTGGCAAAAAGCTTAGCCAAAAAGCTTAGCTGTTAACCCGACTTCAATTTTTAACAACGTTGGTTAGGGAAGACACGGAATTTGCAAATGATCAACGTTCTAGGAAGAGCTGCGGATGTCTTGAGCTGCTAAGTAGAGCTTACTCCATTCGCCCAGTGCCTGGTTATACTTCCAATTTAGATCCTTGGCAATGACATCGAGCGTTTTACCCGTTCTCAATTGTTGGAGCAACTGGCGCTGTTGGTCGGTGAGACTTTGCCAATAGTCTTGCCACTGTACGGGGGTTAACCCTAAGTTATGCTCTTTTAAGGATACCTCTAACCAACTGGCGACTAATTCCGGCTTAACTTTGAGGGAAAAGACGCGAATGGCATGGTAACTGATTTTTTCTCGCAAGCGATAAACCTTTTGGATCGGCAAGCCTAACGTCTTAGCGATCTCCTCTTGAGATTTCCCTTGCAGATACAGGCGTAACCATTGGGCGGCTTGGGCACCAACGTTTTGGTCGAGGTAGGTTTCAAATTCTTGGCGTACTGATAGACGCAGCGCTTGTTGCTCTTGCCAGCCTTGAGTCTCTTGATAATCCGCGATCGCTTGATTATCTAATAAACTCACCGGCGCATCGGTATCATCGGAGGTAATCGACTCTGAGACAAATCGCACATTTTCCCCGCCAGGTAGATGCGTCATTCCACCGCGTCCCGATCGCTTGAGAAAATTGACAAATCGATAGACAACCAACGGCTGATTGCGGATCGGACGCATACAATATTCTTCAAGGGTTGTGAGTAAGAGGGCGTCACGTAAATGAATATCTTCACTACATTGAGCAATCCAACCAATCTGCCCTTGGATATAGCGATCGCTGTTTAATAATTCCTGAATCACCTCTTGTAAGACATCCACCACAGCGCGTTGGCGATCGCGACTCAGAGACACCCACGTCCGGATTTTATTCCGTAACGTCATTAAACTCGCTAACCGACTCGTCAAATTGCGGTAGGCTTGCTCTGGAGTAACCCCCAAATAGCGCTGACGTAAAATCCGATAGCGATAGTCCATCGCTTGGCAGACAATCTTGAGTTTGTCGGGTAGTAGGTGGTTTAACCGTTCCCGGTTTTCTCCCAGTAACCAGTGGACAATGCTGGTTCTGATCGCTGGGCAATAGCCTGGATAGTCATTGGCTAAACGCTGTTGCCACTCAAGTTCTAGTTGATCTGCCAACCTTTCCATCAGATGGCACTCCTCTAACCCCTGTTTTAATGTTTGCATAACAACTCCCCTTTCGTTGCACTGACTGTTTTGATAGCATCTGCTGTTCTAATTTCATCATTTCTATCCGGAAATAGAAGTGATCGCCCTCCTGTGTTGCTTACAAGACAGTCACATCAGTATTTTGACCCAGAGTACGCCCTCGATGAGACTCTGATCTACCTTAAACGTGTTTTGGATCACAAGCCCCTAAAAATGTGTTTTCCCGGCTTAACGATTGCATTTTGTGAACTCAATGCGGAGCAACCGTTGGTATTGATCAGGTATGGGTTAAAACTCTCTAGATCAGGCTAGCATTTATCGATCAGTGACCCTCACGCGCCACTCAATCAAACCGAAGGAAGCAGCAGATGGCACAACCCATACAACAGTTACCCGAAAAGCAACAGCTTTCAAGCCCTGTAGACACAATCACCCTGTTCATCGTATTCGCGTGAGACTCCACCCTCAGCAGATCCTTCGCAGGCTCAGGAGGGTGGAGAGGGATAGCGGTCAAATCGACCCTTTCAATAAGGGGAGATTTGACAGTTCAGTTGAAGGCACGACGATTAACCCCGTACTTCGCTGCAACAACTGGACTTTTTTGGCAGTAAACTGCCCTAAACGTTTCCAATTTTTGTCGGAAACGGAAACCTGTGCCTTAGTGTCTCCAGAACACCAGCCTATGCGAGTCCCTTACCGCCATCTCAGTTAAGATGTCTTGGCTTAACAACAACCCGACAAAAGGTTTTAGAGGTAATCCGGACTAGGGAAGTATCCGGGTGTCTGTACCCAACTGAGACTCTACGCGGTATTCAACGGTTTAATTAAACTCAACGAGTCCCTCACGAGACCCGTTGGTCTCCAAAACCGTGCGTGAAAGTTTCCCTTCACACGGCTCCTCAATGAATTGGCACTTGTCATGTGTACCTCATTACCCTTAGGGCTTAGGCGGATTTCAGAATGGGTTTTCATAGAGCCGATATTCCTCAATCTCTTTGTTGCCAATGCTGCCATCTCTGGCAGTTTTCTGGTCGTGGCAATGTCTGTGCAATAGTTGTAGATTTTTGTACTCATCCCGTCCTCCTTTCTATTACCTTACTGATTTCCTCGTAATGTATCTTCAACTTATTCTGACTTGGAG
>CAKZMA010000832.1 GCA_937127375.1 uncultured Coleofasciculus sp.
TTTAACACTCCTGTCGATGTAACCACCCCGATTCGAGTTACCCTGACTCAACTTGAAGCCGCATTAGTCCAACTCTTGTTACCAGAAGGAAACACAATTCCCGATACGGTTCTGCTGTATTTCTCTGGCTATGGACTCTGCAAACACCAAGATAGACCAACCAGTTTCTTAGCCACCAGCGATATTAACCCAAATCGCGGTAACTGGGGATTATCTCTGTCATGGCTGCGTGGTTTGTTGCAACGAAGTCCAATCAAAGAGCAAATTATTTGGTTAGATTGCTATTGTAACGATGAAGGATTTGACCTCACCCAAGCTGATCCGGGATATCGGGGTCAGGGATACAGTCGTTGTTTTATCGCCACCTGTCAGTCACAAAGGGATGGGGAGAGGGGAAAATGGGAAGACAAGGAAAACTTGCAAACACGACAACTGAATCCGACTGAATCGGATAAATATAGTCAGTTGGCGTCCATTCTATTATTAGGACTCGATTCCAACAAGCATCCCCCTGGCTGGGTGACCAACTATACCCTGACCGATTTGATTCATCAATTGTCCCCACCCCTAATTTTTGCTAACGCTGGAAAACCGATTTTGTTAATCCGTAACCGTGAAACTGATCCAGAATCTTTACCCGCTTTACCCCCCAGCGCACCTGAACGGTTTTGTCCTTATAAAGGGTTAGCCTATTTTGACTACAAAAATGAAGACCCCCAGTATTTTTATGGGCGAGAGACAGTAACAGATGAACTCCTCGAACATATCCGCATCAACAATTTCTTGGCGGTAATCGGAACCTGTGGTAGTGGTAAATCTTCGCTAATTCGTGCCGGACTTTTGCATCAGCTTCAACGGGGACAACGCTTATCTGGAACTCAGGAATGGCTAACTTTAATTTTTCAACCCGGTGAACATCCTCTGCAGAATTTAGCCCGATCCTTCATCAATCCCCATAACCCAGAACGCGAGTATCAGTTTGCCCAAACCATGAAACTGATTCAAATGGGGGCAGTAGGATTAGGAATTGTAGTGCGGACAATGGCTGAAAAGCAACGGTTAGTGCTGGTGGTGGATCAATTTGAACAGGTGTTTACTTGTTGTCAGGATGAAACCGAACGACAACAGTTTTTTGATTGTTTGTTGGGTGGACTAGAACGTACCGATAATCAACTTTGTCTGGTTATCGGGATGCGAACGGATTTTTTAAGTCATTGTGCAAATTATCCCAAATTGGTACAAAAAATTCAGGCGCTGATGGTGACAGTGACGCCAATGACCAGGGAAGGATTGAAAACCGCTATTATTAAGCCAGCCCAGCAAGTGGGTGTAGAGATTGAGTCAGATTTAGTCACTCAACTACTCTTAGATTTAGAGGATGCTGCCAGTTTACCGTTACTCCAGTTTCTGTTAACTCAACTGTGGCAACGGCGTCCAGTGGATCGATTAATGGTAGCCGAATATTATCGTTGGGGTAGGCTGGAAGGAGCAATCGAAAAACACGCCAACCGCGTTTATCAATCGTTGTCGGCTAATGAGCAACAAATTGCCAAAGACTTTTTTTTGGCGTTAATCCAGTTAAGTGAAAATGGTCAAGTTACGGCGCGACAAGTAGACCCGTCTGAGTTAATTCTGAGTTTTCAAGTAAAGTCTAGAAACCGATTCAAATCTGTAGAGACGTGCCATAGCACGTCTCATACTAGGTCTGGGAACACAGCGCCTTGTAGAGACGTTGCATGCAACGTCTCTACAACAAATAGGGTAAACCATTTCATTGGCGATCGCCATTCCACGAAAGCGGTAACAGCCGTAATGCAAAACTTAATCGATGCTGGCTTAATTGTTACTCACTCCGGACAATGGAACCAAACCCTGGTAACGATTGCTCACGAATCCCTAATTCAGCATTGGTCAAAACTCCAGCAATGGGTCGAAGAAAAACGCCACGGGATGAGACTCCAGCGCCAAATTGAAGCGGCGGCGATTGAGTGGCAAACTCAAGGAAAACCGAACCGAATTTTATCGAAATTAACCCTAACTGAGGCAGAGTATTATCGAGATCATCTCAATTTATCTACATTAGGACAAGACCTGATTCAGCAGAGTCTCCAGCACAAACGAACGCGACGAGGTTTAGCTAGGGGAGGATTAATTTTCGCGATCGCGCTATTGAGTCTGACCAGCGGGATGGGGATGAGCCGATGGTATAAAACGGCACAGATGGCTCAACGGGAACACTTGTATAAAAATGCCGCTACTGTCCAAAATTTGCTCCCGGTGGAACCGATTAAGGGATTATTACTGGCAATTGAAACAACGGGTCAAAGTTATGCTAAATTTCAGCACGTCGATCAGCGGATTGCGTCTAGTCTTTGGTTAGCCATTGAGGTAGCGAGAGAACGCGATCGCTTAGACCACGAATCAGCGGTTAATGCTGTCGCTTTTCATCCTGATAATCAAATCTTGGTCAGTGGAACGGAGGATGGTTTAGTTCATCTGTGGACGCGACAGGATAATTTAATTCGTCAATCCTTACCCGGACATAAAGATGAGGTGACAGGAGTCGCTTTTAGTCCCCAGGGACAGGTGATTGCTAGTAGTAGCCAGGATGGTAAAATTCGCTTGTGGACGGTTCCAGGTCAACCCCTGGGTCAGCCGTTTTTTGGACAAGATTGGATCACCTCAATAGCTTGGAGTCCAGACGGTCAATTTCTAGTCAGTGGTGGTAAAGATGGAACCGTTCAGGTGTGGAATCGCCAAGGTAATCCCATCAGTCAACCGTTTATGGGACATCAGGGAGTCGTTTTTACAGTGGGGTTTAGTCCGGATGGAGAAACCATTGCTAGTGGTAGTGGGGATGGTACTATTCGCCTATGGAATCGTCAGGGTCAACTGTTGGGTAAACCGTTTCGGGGACATGAGGGTGTGGTTTTTGACCTGGCGTTTAGTCCCAATGGTGAGAGAATTGTCAGTGGGGGACGAGATGGGACGGTACGCTTATGGAATCGTCAAGGTGAATTGATTGGTGAACCGTTTCGAGGACATCAGGGAGTCGTTTTTGCGGTGGCGTTTAGTCCGGATGGGAAAACGATCGCCAGTGGTAGTGGGGATGGTACAATTCGCTTATGGAATTCTCAGGGTCAACCCTTGGGTCAACCGTTACGGGGACATCAAGGTGCGGTGCGATCGCTGGCGTTTAGTCCAGATGGTGAGAGACTTGCCAGTGGTAGCCAGGATAAAACAGTACGCTTGTGGGATGTGCGGATTTTACCAGAACCGCAAGATTGGCAAACTGGGCTGCGGGTGGCGTGCGATCGCCTCGAAAATCATCCCGTTTTTGAACGTTCGCATCCGGAAGTAACCCTATCTCGTGATATTTGTCAAGCTAAAGGATCAAGAACTCATCGTTAAGCCTCAACCCCTACTATCATGTCCGGTTAAATCCTGACTGCTCCCCCGGCTCCCCAGACGCGCCATGGCGCGTCTCTACATTGCTCCCCCAGCTCCCCCTCACCACAAAACTTATTCAGCAAGCCCTACTTATGCGATCGCAAAAATCCCGCTATTCGCTGCACGGCTGTTTCTAACACGTCAGGTTCATGCACCAAAGCAAAGCGGACATATCCTTCCCCAGCTTTACCAAATCCTGCCCCCGGTGAAGCCGCCACTCCAGTTTCCTCAACTAACCGACTGCAGAATTGAATCGAATTCTGATCCCAAGGTTGGGGTAATTTTGCCCAAACATACATCGTCGCTTGGGGAAGTGGCACCTGCCAACCGATACGGTTTAACGCCTGCACAAACGCATCCCGCCGTTTCTGAAACGTAGTCACCATCGCTTGCACACCATCTTGATTTCCTTGTAGTGCCGCGATCGCACCATTTAAAATTCCGCGATACTGGTTAAAATCCACCACTGCCTTAATTTGGCGCAGTGCCTTAATCAGTTGAGCATTTCCAATCGCATACCCAATGCGAAAGCCGCCCATATTATAGGATTTAGAAAAAGTAAAAAATTCAATCGAGATTTCTTTATCGGGGTCAGCTTGTAAAACTGAGGGCGCTAGGGCGTTAAGATTGGCGGGTGCTGTGCCATCTGGGGAAAATACCAAATCAGCATAGGGGAAATCGTGAACCAGAACCACGTCATGCTGACGACAAAAAGACACCGCTTTCTGGAAAAACGATAACGGTGCGATCGCGCTGGTGGGATTATGAGGATAGTTCAGCACCATCATCCTAGCTTGGGCAAGCACAGAAGCGGGAATCTCTTCAAAAACGGGTAGAAACTGATTTTCTGCCAACAGAGGCATCGCATAGATTTGACCCCCTGCCAAATACACCCCACCGACATGAGACGGATACCCTGGATCAAGCAACAAAGCAAAATCACCTGGGTTAAGAATCGCTAAAGGTAAATGCGCCGTTCCCTCTTGAGAACCAATCAGAGGCAGAACCTCCGTTTCTGGGTCAACCGGAACACCAAATCGTTGGCTATACGCCTTAGCTACAGCCTGACGAAACCCTTGCGTCCCATGAAACAGTAAGTAACCATGAGTGCTAGGGTCATGCAGCGAAGCTTCAATAGCGGCAACGACATGATCCGATGCCGATAAATCAGAAGACCCCAAAGATAGGTCAATAATATCTTGACCCAAGGCTTTAGCTTTTGCCTTCGCCTGATCCATATCCGCAAACACATTGGCTTGCAGGGGTTGTAAACGTTGAGCAAACTGCATGATTTAGTTAGTTGACTTCAGGAAGCCGAGGTGTAGGGGCGGGTTTGACAGATAACATTTTGCCACAAACCGATCACTGGACTAAACCCGCCCTTAAATAATTCGTTAGGGAATCGGGAATTTTAAATCATAATTTGTAATTCAGACGGGGCGGGTTTAGTGACATTTTGGCGGCAAAAAACGATAATGGTGAAACCCGCCCCTACAACCGACAAGACTCAAAGCTCGTTGTCTATCATTTCCTGCAACTTTTGCTTACCAATAGCACCTTCGTGAAACTGAGCAACCTCTCCATTTTTAAAGATTAAGAGTGAGGGGACTCCTTCGACGTGGTACTGCTTCACCGTCACGGGATTTGGATCAACTTCCATTTTAGTCACTTTCAGGCGATCGCTATAATTCTGTGCCGCCCAATTCACCGAGGGCGAGACGAGGCGGCAAGGTCCACACCACGTTGCCCACAGATACACTAGCACTGGCTTGTCGGCTTTTAAGACTTCGGTTTCAAAGTCCTGATCGGTAATCTCAATTACTTTGCTCACAACACCTTCCATAAATACAAATGACTACTTTATTATGTAGAGACGTTGCCTGCAACGTCCCTACACGAGTCGGTAGTCTACCGAGGTCTTGGGTTGCCGCGACCTGGCTAATCGACGGCTGATGCTTACAAATTGTCGATTTGTTTTCGCAGTTGTTCCAATTCGTCGTCAACTTCGGATTTGGGGGCAGCACCTGAGTCAGTTTTCTGCTCTGATGTACCTTCTAAAGCTGGCTGAGAGACAGAACCACCGGATAGCTGGGCTTTCATTGCCGTCAACTCATCATCAACATCACTCCCCGATTCCAGGGCAGCAAATTGACTTTCTAAGTCAGCACCACCCAACTCATGAGCCGCTTGGGAACGGGCTTCGAGTTCCATCACTTTGTCTTCCATCCGCTCAAATGCTCCCATCGCCGAGCCAGTGCCCAAACGACCAATGGTGCTTTGTAACTGCTCGTTTGCCTTGGCAGCACTCACCCGCGCCTTAAGCATATCTTTCTTGGTCTTCGCCTCAGAAATTTTACTTTCCAAGGCAATCAGGTTACGCTTCAGGGTGTCTACTTGAGTCGTTTGCTGTTCAAGCTGACCTTTGAGGGTAGCGGCTGTATCAGCGAGGTTTTTTTTACGCTGGAGTGCTTCCCGGGCGAGGTTTTCATCCCCTTTTTGCAGGGCAAGTTGGGCGCGTTGCTGCCAGTTATTGGCTTCGGATTGGTTTTTATTGTATTGTTGCTCGGTACGTTTTTGGGTGGCAATGGATCGGGCAACGGCTTGGCGCAGTTGTACCAGATCTTCTTGCATGTCAATAATGGCTTGCTCCAGAATTTTTTCTGGGTCTTCAGCCTTGCTAACCATATCGTTAAGATTAGCTCTGACAACTCGGCTCAGGCGATCGAATAGTCCCATGACGCTGTTTATCCTCTCGGAATGTACAAACTAAGTATCAAGCAGGCTCTACGGTTGGGAATCTGCTTAGGGGGTCAACTTTGTGGAATAGAGGCTCTCCTGCCTTTTGGAGAAAGCACTGGGTTAATGTAATTGAAACACTCATTTATGGTATTCAGACAGGAGGCTATTTATCTAGTGTAAAAACTTCCAGCTCAATATTGCTAGGACATCGGTCAAGAAACCGGGTTTCTTTGGGTGAAAGCTTGATATTCGTTGTCATCCTCACGAGAAACCCGGTTTCTCATAATACTTGGATGTGCCATGGCACGTCTGTGGGCACCCATTAGGATTTATCCAGATCAGAACGCAGTTTTTCCAGTTCTGCCTCGATCTCCGCATTGCCACCTGATCCGGCTTGAGCGGACGGTAATTTTGCCGATTCCGTTGTGCCACCTAGGTTGGCTTTCATCGAGGCTAATTCTGTATCAACGTCACTGCCACTTTCTATGGCATTAAATTTCTTTTCCAAGTCATCGCCACTAGAGAGTTCGGCGATCGCCTCTGATCGCGCTTCGAGTTCATGTACTCTGTCTTCCATGCGCTCAAAGGCACTCAGAGTCCCGCCTGTGTTGAGATTTCCTAACATCTCGTTAATCTTCTCTGAGGCTTGAGCCGAACGTGCTCTGGCAATGAAAAGGTCTTTTTTCGTTTTTGCCTCCGAGATCTTACTCTCTAGCGTCTTCATATCTTTTTTAAGTTTAGTAACAATCTCACGCTGCTGCCCCAGTTGCCCCTGGAGAGCTTGAGCCGTTTGCTGATAAGTTTGTCGCCGAGTTAGGGCTTCTCGTGCCAAATTATCGTCCCCTTTCGACAGTGCCAGTTGAGCGCGGTTGTACCATTCTTGTGCCGTCGATTCAGCTTGGGATGCTTGGCGTTCTGTACGTTTTTGGGACGCGATCGCTTGAGCGACAGCCTGCCGCATTTGGATTAAATCGTGCTGCATATCGTCCACAGCTTGTTCCAGAATCTTCTCTGGATCTTCGGCTTGTCCAATCAGGCTATTCAGGTTGGCGCGAATCACTCGCCCGATGCGCTCAATCAATCCCATAGCAGCTCTCCATTGTAGTTAGGGGTGGGGAAAACTTTAACCCTATGGTATCTCAGGCTTCTTTGTCTGATGTATTATGTCATTGCCCGTTCCCCATTCCCCGTTCCCCAATCATTCAGGTTTATAAATCGATGCCGAAAGTCCTTGTTGTTTAAGCCTCTCGATGAGGGTTTTGGCTTCTGACTCTAGTTTAAAGGCACCCATAGCAATTCTTGTCCCTGCGGGTACGTTCACCACGTAGGCGTCAGGGACAATAGTTTGGGCTGTCTCCAACACACTACTATCGCTGGAGTTAATCAGCACATAATAGAACTCATCACTCAGATTCGAGACGGCGTTGTTGGGATTCAGTGCAGCCGAGGTGGATGTATTCGCTTTTTCTGAGGACTTATTCGTCGATGATTCGGGTTGAGCGGGTGAGGAATTTGGTGTCACCGATGGCGTCGCCGTTGGAGGTGGTGGGGTAGGAGGAGTTAAAAGGGCTGATGGTAAATTTGAGGCTGGATTCGGTAACTGGGGTAAAGGTAAGACTGAAGCCGTGGGTGGAGCCGCTGCTGGAGGCGGTGAATTGGGGATGGGGGCGATGGGTGAAGCACTTGGACTAGAGGTTGGATTGGCTTGCAGATTAGGAAGTGTATTGATATTAACGTCTGGGAATTCATCATCACTGGCAAGATTAGGTTGATTTACGCCGAGTAATTCACTTTCCCCACTAGCCGTTGTTGCTGTTGAATTCTCCACCGTTGTGGGTGTCTCAGTTTCTAAGAAATTAAGTCCTAGGCTAGTCCGAAAAATATAGGTCAATGTCGCACTCGAAACCAGCAACAGCAAAATCGAACCGACACCGAGGGGAGTGAGGATTCTATTCGATGAGGGTTTTTGGGATTCCTTTGGGGTTTCCTGTTCGGCTAATGTTTGCCGTAGTTTTTCTGAGGATTCTAAATAGTCTTCTGGCTGAGACTGATCCGTTGTCGGGACAACTAATTTACCGTCCTCTTCTAGGGATTCCTCTAGGGTTGGGAAGTCAGTAACGCTTTGCTCCTGAGTCTTCACCAAAGGGGCTTCCTGGCTAGGTAGGGGAGGAAACAGGGGTGGAGTGGATTCAGTCTCTGGGGATTTCCTCTTTTCTGGTGTGGGAGAACCACTCACTGAAGAGGATTGCTGATTAATGTCTCCGGGAGAACTCGTAGAATCGGCGGCTGGGGCGATAGAAATAGGAGATGCTGTTGTCGGCTCAAGCTGATTGACTCCCGATTTCGGTTTGGCGTAACGTCCCGGTAGTTGGGGAGATGTGATACTACGTCCCCGTCGTTGGCGTCGATAGCGGGCTAATTCGGCTTCGAGTTGCACGTCTAGGCTACCTAAAGCCGTCTGCAAAGCAGGGTTAATCGACAGGGGGGAGGAAGGAGTGGATGATTTAGCTGAGGTTTTTTGGCTCATGAAGGGAACTTCCGTTTAATCCGGCAGGGTTGAGTTAGAGGCTCGTTGTGATCACGAAGACAATAGTTAAGGATAGTGTTGGTTTAGGATAACTGTATAGGAAAGCATAAATACTCATGCTGAAATCTCTTAATCATATAGTAGAAGCACTGGATAATCAGCCGTTTTGGCAAGGTCAAAAGCAATTTCAACAGATCCGCGACTGTTGGGCTGAGGTTGTGGGTGCAGATAGGGCGCAGCAGACTAGACCCCATTCACTATCCCGGAATATTCTTTATGTTGCCACGTCAAGTTCGGTTTGGTCTCAAGATCTGAGTTTAAATTGCCGTTCTATTTTGAAACAGCTTAATGCTCGCTTGTCCACGCCGATAGAGACTATCCGTTTTTCGCCGGGATGGTGGTATCAAGAGCAAACCTTACCCCAGACTGAGGAATCGGAACATCCCAGCCTTGTGGATCAACCGGAGGTCTCATCGTCTGCCGATCCGCCTGTGGAACAGCCTACACCCCAAACGGCATTTGAACAGTGGGCGGCAAAAATTAAGGCGCGATCGCAGAACTTACCCCTTTGTCCCCAATGCCATTGTCCGACACCGCCAGGAGAACTGAAACGCTGGCAGGTTTGTGGGTTGTGTGCGACTAAGCAATGGCAGGGTTAGTCGCTCACCTGGCTCCGGCTTATGAATCGTGACTTGTCAGATCGGTTTAACTTATCATCCTCAGTTTAATTTTCCGCTGAAATTTCGTAGCAAACTATACATTAGGTCTATCCTTTGGGCTTGATCCCCATGGGGTTTCACCAAAAATTTACCAAGTTTCTGACCAAGCTTAATTGATTGTTTTGTTTCTTTGCGAAAATGTGTCTATATATAAAGCAATTATAAAGAAAAAATAAAATATCAATAGTTTAAGTAAAAAATAATGCAAATTGAGAAGATATAGGCAGCTAATTAAACGTTCATTTTTTAAGACATCCAATGAAAACCTTCAAATGCTCAACGTCTGCTTGTCAGTTTTGTCGCTATTACCAACTTGAAGGACGGCGCGGCGGTATGTGTCAGCAACTTGGCGTACCTGTTAAAGCCAATTGGAAAGCTTGTTCCTTAGCCCTACCACCCTTTGCGCCCTCGTGGGAAAGTTTTGAGCAAATATGGCTTGATGATCAACGGCTGTTGAGAGAAGATTTAGCTACAACCTGCTCACAGAGGCATTCCCAGCCGACACGATCGACAAAAGTTCAGACATCAAACCCTGAAAACGTGGCAACTAAAGTTGCTCTTGTGTGATTTCCCTTTTATACAGCTCGGCTAGAGTATCGGTTGGTTAGAGGTTACTTACAGTCTTGATCAATTGAACGCATTCAGATCAGTGAAGGCATAAAGCTTACTCTTAAGTTTTATCGTTTTAGTGGATTTCCTTTTAATTAATCTTTGATAACCCAATCTTAATCTTTGAGAAAATTTATGTAGGGGCGGGTTTTACCATTATCGTTTCTGATTCACCCATAAGTG
>CAKZMA010000833.1 GCA_937127375.1 uncultured Coleofasciculus sp.
TTTACTAATTTGAAACGATCATATCGTGAGAAATGTGAAGCGACAGTCTTTCAAGCTGTCGCTTCACATCAGCTCAGAATCCTCTCTCTTTTAAGGAGAGGAGATGTCAACCTAAACAAACACCCCCTTAGCCACGACCCGATCTCTAGCTAAGTGAGGATTTGCCCAACTCAGAGTTTTTTCGATTCGTTTTCCTATGGATGAGTGGTCTAAAAGTTTTTTGGAATCCCTGGAATCATTGGTAGATGTGGTCGATGAGGTTGTCGTGGAAGTCGCGGACATCATCGAAGACTTTGCTGAAGAGTGGCAAAATACCATTGGTGCCGAAATAGATAAATGCTTAGAGGATATCTTTGAACCAATTATTGAGATCTATTTAGAGTTAGATTATGACGAGATAGATATGACGACGGATTCGGACATGGGCTTTACCTATCCTGGAGATCCGACGCCGGAACGACATCCTGCTTGTATCGGTTGTCGTCATTACCATGGTCAAGTCTATGGCGGAAATTTATTAGTCTGTGGAATGCATCCCTATGGTTGGGATGGTGAGAATTGCCCAGACTGGGAATCAAATCCTTCAAGCTATGATGACTTTAACCCGTTTTAGCTTGTCGGCGATAGGTTCGCCCGTCTGACTAATACCTCGTTGTACTAGGTTATAGGTAAAAAATAATAATCCTCTTCGCTGCTTATGACTTATCCCCCAACTCAGAACTCTGTTGTCTCAGATGCACAACCGATGAAATATGGTGAACGTGCCATTGCCGAAGGACAGCTGATCACGTTCCCTAACCCTCGAATTGGGCGTCGTTACCACATCGATATCACGTTGCCAGAGTTTACCTGTAAATGCCCATTTTCTGGCTATCCCGACTTTGCCACCATCCATATCCGCTACATTCCCAATGAGCGAGTCGTAGAACTCAAAGCGATTAAACTGTATATCAATAGTTTCCGCGATCGCTATATTTCTCACGAAGAATCCGTTAATCAGATTTTGGATGATTTTGTAGAAGCCTGTGATCCTTTAGAAGTCACTATCAAAGGCGATTTTGCCCCACGAGGGAATGTACACACCGTTATCGAAGTCCAACACCAGAAAGAGGAGAAGCAGAAAAAGCAGAAAAAGCAGAAGAAGAAGAAGAAGGCGAAGAATTAGATCCTTGACTTCTTGAAGCATCAATTACGATTTTCCGGATTTGTTGGTTCTCCTGATAACTCTGGTGAGGCTGAAGGAGGTGGAACCAACTCTGGAGTCAACGGCGAAGCAGGTGGAGAGGGTGAGGCGGGTGAGACAGGAGATACAGAAGGCGTGCGGAATGCCCACCAAATTGCTAGGATAACAGCTAGGATAGCCGCGATCGCACTTAAGGCGGCTCCTATCTTGATTAAAGTGTATCGAGTCTGGGGTTTAGTCTGATCATTATGAATCATGAGTTTATTATTTGAGTCTCTTGCTACCCAAACTAAACTAACCGACTCAACTGACGAAACTATCTACAGATCTATATTATCGAGATATAGAAATTCCCGCGTCGTTTTTCAATCCCATGGTTTCTGCTGGCAATTCTGACGACTCCAGATGGAAGGGATTTACCATCTTCGGTGTCAGGGTTGACGCTAAAACTTGGGCGGTAACTTGAGCAACATCCTGTTGAACACAATAGATGAGTCGTTCGCGCAGATCAGGCATAACCGCTAATGCTCTCGTCCAATCCGGAATTTGAGCGCCTACTGGATCACTAAAATACTGCTCACCTGCGTGCGAAATAACCTGTTCAAAACATTCGATCGCGATTTCTTCTTGGTGGCGATCATACAATAAATCGTTGAAGCGAGCATCGATAAAATACTTACGAGTGAAGCTTTGAGCTTCCCGGCGAAACTTGACGCGCAGCGCATGGATATGCTCCATCGTAATCACCACCTGTTCAGCTTCGGTTAAGGTTCGCAGGATGGAACGGAAAATATCGCGACACATTTTTTGCAACCCCGAATTCACATCTTCACCCAAGGGTTGATGTTTGTGGTCAAAAATACCTAAATCGACTTGAGCAATGCGTTTGCATGGCATACTGCGATAGACTTCGGCAAGTAAGCCAATTTCTAAACCCCAATTTGCCGGAATGCGCGTGTGTAAGGCTAAATCGCTAGTCAAGGCAAATTCACCAGCTAGAGGGTAACGATAAGCACTCAGGTAGCGTAAGTAGTTCTTTTCGCCGAACACCTCCTTTAACACATTGAGTAACGGCGCAATAAACAAACGCACCACTCGCCCATGAAAACTCTGGGGATAATTGCCTAAACGGGTATAGTAGGCTTTATTAAAGTCAATGCCAAATTCCTTATCCAGCAGGGGATACAGCAGTTTGAGTGGATAGGAGCAGTCATAAGTAATAATATCAGCATCATGAAGTGCGATCGCATCAGCACTCAGAGACGCCACGCCTAACCCTAACCAAACCGCTAACCCCTTTCCCTTAAACTTCAGTAAATCCAGCCCCCTTTCCTGCACATCGGCTAAAAGCTGAGTAACTCGTGGACCATTTTCCCAAATAATTAGGGTTTTTTGCGGTAAGGTTTGAAAAAATTGTAAGGTTTTGGCATAATCAGTCACCGTTGGCGCATTCACACAAACGATAACCGTCTTGACAAACTCGCAATCAGCCAGATGATCGCGAATTGTAGTTAACGCGGGTCGTTTGAGTTCCTCGTAGAGTGCTGGAATTAAAACCGCCGTAGGAGATTCTTCACTTAAGCGGGTCAATCGGGTTACAAGAGCATCCAGATTACAGCCAAAGTCATGAATCGTTGTGATTAATTCTTGCTTATAGTCCATCTGACTGATGACACCTCTGCACAACCGTTTGATTATTCAACTAATTTGAAAATTATGCTGTGATAATCTATACAAACTGGAAACAGGGAACAGGGTTCGTTCGTAGTA
>CAKZMA010000834.1 GCA_937127375.1 uncultured Coleofasciculus sp.
ATGAGGTTTCCTGGTTCTACGAGCCACCTTACTTTTTGGAGTTTCCTCCTCTAAGGAGCGGGTCATCTCATCCCCAGGCGTAACTTTCCGAGTGCCCCTCGGTAGTTGAGCTAGTCCTTGCAGCGCTTTCATTAAGATATTAATGGCAGCATTTACGTCTCGGTCGTCAACGTACCCACAGTGGTAACATTTGTGAGTACGGGTAGACAAAGCTTTCTTAACTTCTTGTCCACAATTGGAACAGTTCTGAGAAGTGTAATGAGGTGCAACGGCAATTACTGGCACATCAAATACTTTTCCGAAATACTCCAACCACTGCCTAAACAATGTCCAACTAGCATCAGATATTGACTTAGCTAGATGATGGTTTTTGACCATGTTCGGCACTTTTAGGTCTTCAATAGCTACCAAGTCTGCCGACTGGACAAGCGCCCTTGCGGTTTTGACCGCAAAGTCTTTACGCCGCCTCGAAACCTTGAGATGCGTTCTACCTAACTGCTTGATGGCTTTGAGACGATTCTTGGAACCCTTGGTTCTACGAGATACACGCTTTTGTGCGCGTTTTAACGCCTTCTCAGACTTTCTCAGGAACCTGGGGTTCTCTACTTTATTGCCATCAGAGTCGGTGTAGAAATGGTTTAGACCAACATCTATGCCTACCATTCGATTCCAGTATCGGAGGCAGCTATTACGCACAAAGCGAGCCGTACGAATCATTTCATCCAAGATGACGTACTGCTCGTCTGTTCCTCGTAATTTTGCCTCGAATACTAACATAACCTCTTAAAACACTATGTCACTCAGCATAAGATAGAAAACCGAGACTTGTCAAAAACAGGCATATTGAATGCCTATTTTTGACTTGGGGGAGTGAAGGCATCCCCGCCCTGCTACACTTCGTTCCGCTGAGGACGGGGTTCTATTGCTCCCCCTTTCCCCCCACGTTTCGATAGATAGATAGTAGGATGAATAGTAGTTTGCTGTGATGGCATGAGTTCCGGTCATTGTGTGAGTACGTGCAAACACTGTTCGACTGGTAGGGAATCACCGTCCTTGTAGGGCGGTGAGGATGTCAAAATATAGCAGAGGCACAATTTCCGACGGAAGCAGAACGGATTCGACGCATTGGACAAGTGGCTGGATGGACAGGTGAAGTCGTAATTGCGTCGCCATCCCTGATGTCAGATAGTTGGAGTTTGCCCTACAATTTAGAACAGCATTGGGTGGTCGATTCTACCCGCATCCGCCAGGAATTGGGTTATGGTGAACCCGTCCTTTTAGCAGAAGCACTCTCAGCGTACCATTGAGTGGGAAGGAAGTCACTCGTCTGAAACTGTTTCCCCAACAGCAGCACCAGAATTGCTGGACTATGATACTGAGGATGCAATCCTAGCTCAATTGGCAGCGATTAGGAGTTTGTACAACGGCGATTGCGTTAAAACAGGAGTAAACCCCTGCCCTAGTAACAATGAACCAGCCCAAAAATCTCGGTCTGGAGAATTCCAATCATTTTTTGATAGTGAATCATTCGCCTAAATTATCCCCGGAGTCGGACAAACTAAGCACAGAGACATTAGATTCAGGTGTCTCGCCTGAACCATCCAAATCATCAATGACATCGGCTTTAGATATCCCATCCGAAAAGCCAAAATTATCAATGACTGAAAAATGTGGGTTAAATAATCAGTTATCAATTGTTGATCCGCGTCGTCGGAATGGTTTAATTATCTATAAACGTTATCACGCCGAGTTTGCTGGACCCGGTGCCGCCGTCGGTGGAATATTTGATCATGATTGTCGGCAAGTGATACCTGTGGGGGATATGATGTTGCTCACTCCAGAATCAGCCGATGAGCGAAAACGTGCTTGTTTAATTCGCCGCCAGTGGGCGCAACTGACGATACAAATAACCAATCATCCCACATCAGCCAAACGTGCCCAGAAGATTCTGAGTCAGTTTGAGGGCTTTTTTGATGCCGAAACAATTGCCCAAATACCTGACGAAGCCTTTGCCCTATTGGTGGGTGTATTTCCTTATACAATTCAGATGATTCGAGATTCGCCAAGGAACTAATAATGCTTCAGATGAGGATATTACGTTTTGTCAATATTGGACTCATCCTAATCAAGCACCAATGATACAACTTACTGTCTGAGTTAAAACATTAGTAAACTCATGACAGAGTAACCATGAACCATTCCCCCAATCCAGTTCGGGAGAGTTTCAATCCTTCCTGGATAGTAAATTCTTCACCTAAATTATCCTCGGAATCGGAAACTCTAAGTACAGAAACATCAGGTTCAGGTTATTCACCCAAACCCCCTAAAGCATCAATGATTGAAGAGTTTGGCTTCAATAATCAGTTATTAGTTGTTGATCCGCGTCGCTCGAATACTGGTGTAATTCTATGTAAACGGCATCACGCCGAATTTGCGGGACCCGGTGCTGCTTTCGGGGGAATATTGGATCAGGATTGTTGGAAGGTAATCCTTGTGGGTGATCTAAAGCTGCTTACTCCCCAATCAGCCGAGGAGCGACAACGAGCTTATTTAATTCGCCGCCAGTGGGCGCAACTGATCAGGCTAATAACGGATCACCCAACACCAGCCAGACGCGCACAGAATATTTTGAGTTACTTTAGGGAAGTTTTTAACACCGAAACGATTGCCCAAATGCCAGACGAAACCCTTGCTCTTTTGGTAGAAGCCTTTACGCTGTTGGCTGGGGTGTTGCCTCATACCATTCAGATGATCATCCGAGATTGGCTAAGGAATCATTCCTTAATCGTGAATTATTCGCCTAAATCATTTCCGGAATCGGGAAATCCAAGTACAAAAATATCGGGTTCAGGTAATCCACCACAATCACCTAAAAAGTCGCCAATAGTAACAATGCCTGAAATTTTTTGGGGGTTAAATAAGCAGTTATTAATCGTTAATTCGCGTCGTCGAAATGGTTTAATTCTCTATAAGCGCTATCATGCCGAGTTTGCTGGACCCGGTGCTGCTGTCGGGGGCAGATTTGATCAGGATTGTCGGCTCGTGATATCTGTGGGAGATCTGAATTTACTCACTCCAGAATCAGCTGATGAGCGAAAACGTGCTTGTTTAATTCGCCGCCAATGGGTGCGGTTAACTATGCAAATAACCAATAACCCAATACCTGAACAACGAGCCCAGACAATTTTGAATCAGTTTTTGGGCTTCTTTGGCGCTGAAACAATTTCCCGAATGCTAGATGAAACCTTTGCCCTGTTGATAGAAGCCTTAGCCCTGTTGGTTGGGGTATCTCCTCATACCGTTGAGATGGTAATCCGAGATTGGTTGGAAAAGAGTGACCAATGACCACGGAACGAATTGTCAAAAGTGGCTCAGGTTGGCGTCTAGGTTGGAATGCTCAGGCCACTCATTATCAGGGGTTAGTGGGTACCGATGAGTGGGCAATCGAGCTGACTCAGGCGGAGTTAGACGATTTTTGTCGATTGTTAGCACAGCTTGCTCAAGCCATTGAAGACATCGCTTATGAGTTGGTCGATGAGGAGAAAGTCACCTGCGAAGCCGAAAGTGACTTGCTCTGGATGGAAGTCGAAGGTTATCCTTCTGCCTATACGCTACGCTTCATTTTGAACCGGGAACGTCGTTGTGAGGGGAGTTGGCAAGCCCAAGCTGTTCCCGGTTTACTGCAAGCGGCTCAGTCTCTACAAGTATTTTGATACCAAATCCGCCTTTGTGTGTAGGGGCGACCCGCTTGCATAAATGATGAATCTTATGATAACCTAGGAAAGGTTTCACGGGGCGTAGCGCAGCTTGGTAGCGCACCACTTTGGGGTAGTGGGGGTCGTGGGTTCAAATCCCGCCGCTCCGATCGCAAAACCAAAATTGACCCTAGAGATTTTGATGTCTCTAGGGTTAATTCTTAGGTTAGGGCTTCATGACGCAAACCGCAAAACCTTACAAAGCCTTAACAAAAAAAGTCCCCAGTTCTGTCCTTGAATGGCGATAATAGAAACGCGGCAGTAATAGCGATCTCCGCAGTGTACATCAATCCGATTCAAGAGAGGCGTGAGCAATGGCAACGTTAACCATGTCCCAGTGTGATTTGTCGGCTTTCACGAAACAGGATGTTGCTAAATTAGCAGGACGTTTAGAACAGGACGAATATGAAAATGCGTTTGCGGGACTAGATGACTGGCATTTGCTGCGGACGCTAGCCTTCCAACGTCCGGAGTTGGCAGAACCCTACCTCTACTTGCTAGACCTAGAAGCGTATGATGAAGCGTGAATGAGTCTAAGCGAGTATTGATAGGTATAGGCGGTGGTATCGCCGCCTATAAAGTTTGTCAGGTTATTTCCACTCTGTTTCAGGCTGGGGTGCAAGTTCGGGTGATTCTCACCCAAGCCGCTCAAGAATTTATCACCCCCCTGACTATTTCCACCCTCTCGCGCCATCCGGCGTATACCGATCGCGTATTTTGGCAACCGATTCACGATCGCCCCGTTCATATTGAGTTGGGTGAATGGGCTGATTTATTCGTGATTGCCCCGCTTACCGCCAACACGTTGGGCAAATTAGCTCACGGTTTAGCGGATAATTTATTAACCAATACCGTTCTCGCCTCCCATTGTCCCGTACTCCTTGCCCCAGCGATGAATACGGATATGTGGGAACAGCAGGCGGTACAACGGAATTGGCAGCAAGTTTTGAGCAATTCCAGGTATCATAGCGTCGGACCCGGTGTCGGACGATTGGCGTGCGATCGCGTCGGTGCGGGACGATTGGAAGAACCCTCAGAGATTCTGAGTGCCATTTATTCGGTGTTATATACAGGCGGTAAGCAGGATTTAGTCGGCAAACAGGTGTTAATTAGTACCGGTGGCACCAGAGAACATTTAGACCCTGTACGCTTTATTGGCAACCCCTCTACAGGTAAGATGGGACTGGCATTAGCAAAAGCCGCCAAACATCGCGGCGCACGAGTCGTATTAGTCCATGCACCCATAACTGAACCCATTCCCCCCGATATTCAGGCAATTTCCGTTGTCAGTGCGGCTGAAATGCGTCAGGTCATGTTATCTTATTTCCCCGAAGCCGATCTGGTAATTATGGCAGCCGCCGTCGCCGATGTCAAACCTGCTGATCATACTTCAGAGAAATTACCCAAAGCCCAGCTTCCCACTGCCTTAGCTTTAGAACCTGTACCCGATATTTTGGCAGAGTTAGGACAGCGCAAACAAGCCCATCAACAGTTAATCGGGTTTGCAGCACAAACTGGCAATATTGTCAAGCCCGCCTTAGAAAAATTAAACGCCAAGAATTTAGACGCGATCGCCGCCAATCCCATTGACCAGCCGAATGTGGGATTTGCCAGCGAGACCAATCAAGCCATTTTCATCGATAAACAGGGACGCCAGGAGTCGGTTCAACCGTGCAGCAAACTTGAACTCGCCCACGCCTTGCTTAATTTTATCAGTTCGTGTTTGTAGTTGGCACTTTAGTGCCTCAAAATGCTTAATTTCCCAGCACTAAAGTGCTGACTACGAACCACCTTATTCATTAATATCTCGTCCTTCAGCAATCAGTAAAACCACTTTTCCGGCTTCATCTTTTAACGGTTTAAGCGAAAAATCCATGCGAACCATGACGCTTTCCTGTTTGCGAAACTGAACGTCCTGTCGCACCAAATCACCGTTAGCCGCCTTTTTAATCGCCGCTTTCAACCACTCCTGTATAGAGGGGCAGTGATTCCAACACTCCAGTTTCCATACAGGTAAACCTAACAAATCATCTAATTTATAGCTACTCGCATTTAATGCCGTTTCATTGATATCCACAATCAGTCCTTCTGGAGTCAGCAACATCATGGATTGAAAGGTTTGATTGAAAATTCCCCGGAAACGTCGTTCACTATCCTGGAGTTTTTTGAGAATTTGTCCCCGTTCAATCCCGTAACGAATCGTTTTCACTAATAAGGGAATTGTAATATCATCCTTAAGTAAATAATCTTGCGCCCCATGCGCCATTGCTCCTAGGGCTAATTCTTCGTCATTGGCTCCCGTTAACACAACAATGGGCAGATGAGGAATCGCCTCTCGAAATTCAGTAACGGTTTCTAAGCCATCAGCATCAGGAAGATTCAGGTCTAACAAAACTACATCAATGGGGAGATTCGTACAACTCTCAATCGCATCAGCGAGTCGTTCAACATGATGAAGTTGCCATTCGCTTGGGTCTAAACGAGAAAATCGATGACGCTGCAAGCGAGCATCACTAGGGCTATCCTCCACTAATAGGACATGAATTAGTTGTTTGTCCATAGGACTGGTATCACTCCGAGGGCAATTGAACCGCCGCTAACCAAAATTCTTCCAATAGTTGAACCATTCGCATAAACTGTTGAATATCAATAGGTTTGGTAATATAGCAGTTGGCATTCAGTTCATAAGACTTGAGTATATCCTCTTCATCCTCTGAAGTTGTGAGAACGATCACTGGAATCCGTTTGAGCGTGGGGTCTGATTTGATCGAGGTTAATACTTCTTGACCATCCATTCCCGGTAAATTCAGATCCAAAACAATCAAATCCGGACGGGGACTGTTCGTATAATCCCCCTGCTGGAGTAAGTAGTCTAGGGCTGTTTCCCCATCTTCCACCCAACGCAGGTTGTTGGCAATTTTAGCTTGCTTAAAGCTGATCTGGATCAGATTCGCGTCACTGGGGGAATCTTCCACCAGTAAAATTTCAATGGGTCTAAATCTATAATGGCTGCTCATAGCGAGGATATCAAACAGGGAAGGGTCAAGAAAAATGTGCTACCAACTCCAGGTTGAGATTCCACCCAAATCTGTCCACCGTGGCGTTCGACAATTTTCTTACAAACGGCTAAACCAATACCCGTACCCGAAAACTCGCGCCGGGTATGGAGACGTTTGAAGATGACAAAGATACGGTCGAGGTATTTGGGTTTAATCCCAATTCCATTATCCTTTACCTGAAAGAGCCATGCATTCTCTGTCAATTGTGCCTCAATCTGGATGTGAGGTGGGCGATCGCGGCAGAATTTGATCGCGTTTGCGATCAGATTTTGAAACAGTTGGATCAGTTGAGTGGGATCAGCCTGAACTGTGGGGAGGGCATCGTAGGTAATCGTCGCTTGGCTTTCTGCGATCGCCACCTGCAAATTTTCAGTCACTTGGCGCAGTATAGCATTACAGTCGGTGGGTTTTCCTTGGGAGGGACGAGTCCCCAAGCGGGAATAGGTGAGCAAGGCTTGAATTAACTGGCGCATTCGGGTTGCACCATCAATGATAAACGCCATATAGTCTTGGGCGGATTCATCAAGTTGATCGAGGTAGTCTTGTTGTAAAAGTTGGGTATAACTTGCCACAGCGCGTAACGGTTCCTGCAAATCGTGGGAAGCAATATAGGCAAATTGTTCCAATTCTTGATTAGAACGTTGCAATTCCTGGGTCAGTTCTTTAAGTTTTGCTTCCGCCTCGCGACGTTCAG
>CAKZMA010000835.1 GCA_937127375.1 uncultured Coleofasciculus sp.
TTGATGCAGAGTATCGACTGAATTAGAGACTTGCTTGACTGGAGCGATCGCTACACCCCAATTCTTTCAAAGGCAACGACTTGAAACGGCGAAAAGGGGCGAAACTAAGAATTTAAGCTGTTTCTACTCAAGAGGTATTCAATCCTTCTCAAACGCGCTCAAGCTGCAAAATTATTCAGATTGCCCCTAGTGTCACTTTGGCTAGTTCTACCCCTACCATCTACTAGACTCCATTTCTAATGAACGAATTCTCCATCCTACTCGAATCCTATGATTAACACCTGAATTAACGGAGTAAGATCTTCCTTCGCCTTGATAACGGTTATAGACAGTAAATCTACAGTTTCCCCATGTTTCTCTGATAAAGTCCCAACCACTGATTCCATCAATTTTCGTGTTAGGATTCCCCCAGAAAATTTGCGATCTTCCATTGTCGCCTAGAATAATTCCGCATGAACCAGTTACTGGAATTAATCTAACAGATACAGGGCTTGGCACATAACCCTGAGCCCTAATACCACTACCTCGATCGTTACCCCCAGAATTACCAAATCTGATACGATCCGTAATACCAGATCCGTACATTGTGTACGTGCCATCATCAAAATTTATCTGAAAATGGCATCTACCGCTAGTACTCCTGAGAAAGTCCCAACTTGAGACACTAAATACTATAGTTGTTGCCTGTGAGATATTTCTATCCACAGTCTCTGTGTGACCGCCACCACCAACACTGATAGAACATTGTCCTGCTAATGCTTGTCGATCATTCAGAAGAGTAGCAACTACAGATAGTGCAAATCCGATTCCAAATATTCCAATGACTCTCGTGAACTTCATCTTTAATCTCTATGTGTTTTAGGAACCTGAGTTCAATATAAGCGTATTACGTTTATTTCTGTTTAAGTTCCGCTAAAAGTTTAGTATACCATGACCAAAATCCACCAGCTTAACCTCACTGCCATCAAAATCAACCACTAATCTTGACCAGTCTGACTTTCTTGTTACTAAATTCCGGCATATCTACACCTCCTAATTGTGTGTCATATATTCATCACAAAATTGAACTAAACGACATGATGTTGAATCCAGAAAACTGGATTATCCTGCCATTAGCATCCGTTTCACCCATTATCATAGTTAGTCTAAAAGAGCCAAATTATTGAAAATTAATTATACGATAGGATGATCTACGTGGGGGGAAAGCATTATCTATTGGCTGATAATCTAACAAACGTAAACTCTCAGGATCAAAATTATCATAAAGTGAATTACATCTATAAGAAAGCGTATCTCTTGAAAGACTACTCCCGCTAAGAGGTGGTTTTGGCTGTCGCCGTGTTGATAGGATTTTGCCCAGTCATCAACCATTGTTCTACCCAATCAGAAACTAGCAAAGCAAACTCAGGGCTAATCCACATAGCTAGAGGGACTGCCAATTTGTGATGAATCCAAGTTCCCCCTCCATTTTTAGGAGACCCCCGTTTCACCCTAACTAGAGTAGGAAAAGTGGCTGAAACCCTTTTCCATACTGAATTCCCCAATTTGGGGGATTTGAATTTGATGTCTAGCCGTTTAGCCAGTGCTGCGACCAACTCGAAGGTTGAATCATTTTTTGGTGTCTTATTTTTTTGTATAATTGAATATATAAAGCGAACGGGCAATGCTACAACATCGCCCTTTATCAGTTCGCCGTGTCCCTTGAGAAAGGACACTGACCACCAACTTAAACAGGCTAAGTCAATGGCTAATCAAATAATACCTCATCGTTACAACGGGAAACAAATTGAGCAATTGAGCGAAGATGGCATTATCGGAGGGCGGTTAATCCCAAAAGGGTATTGCCATGCCACGAAACTTTGTAAATCTGCGGGTAAAAAGTTAAATGATTATTTTCGATTAAAGCGCTCAAACGCTTATCTAAAGGCGCTTTCGCTGGACACCGGGATAAGCGTATCTAATTTGGTTATTGAACTCAGGGGTGCTCCTGACGGTGATGCATCCTTGCAAGGAACATGGGTGCATCCAGAGATAGCTAAACATTTAGTCGATTGGGTCTTTAATGAAAGAATTACCCAAACAGAGAAAACAATCAAGAATCGCTTATCTGAAAAGCTTAACGGGGAAACAGAGGTCTTAACACCCATTGGTGCAATAGACGTGCTAACCTCAAAGGAAATAATCGAAGTTAAAAGAGTTAAAAATTGGAAAGCGGCATTGGGTCAAGTATTAGCATACGGATATTTTTACCCAAGCCATCAAAAGCGAATCCACCTATTCGGAAAAGCTCACTCAGTCTCAGTTAAACATATTTCTAGTATTTGTCAGCAATACAGAGTTAGAGTCACTTGGGACACCTGATTGATGGTTGAGTTGAAGGGTACACCTGATGGCGACGCTTCTCTATAAGACACATGGGGACATCCTCAAGTTGCCATTAACTGTGGTCAGTGGTGCAGTGCCAAGTTTGCCGTGCTGGTGAGTCAGTGGGTGTTTGATTGGCTGACTACGGCTCAAACCCCCATTCAGTCTGTCCAGGCTTCCCCAGAATTCCTGGCAATAGTCAAGGCTTACACAGAAAGCGCCCAGGCTCTCAATCGAGTCATTCACA
>CAKZMA010000836.1 GCA_937127375.1 uncultured Coleofasciculus sp.
GGTAAAACTTGCCAGTATTTTTACAACCTGTCTCATTGAGCATCACCAACAACAGGCAATAATACTTTAAATGTCGATCCTTTCCCTACTTGACTGGTTACCGAAATCGAACCTCCACAACGTAATAATAATTGCTGCACAATGGTCAATCCCAAACCCGCTCCCATTTCTTCCCCAGGAATGGGGCGTCCTCGATAAAAACTATCAAAAATCTTGGGAATTTCACTGGCTGCAATTCCGTTTCCTGTATCAGTAAATGCCAACTGAACATATTCCCCCTGAAGACTTCCCAGTACCCTCACTTGACCTCCGGCGGGAGTAAATTTGAGACTATTGTGCAGTAAATTAATAGCAATTTGCCGTAACCAGGTTTCTAAACAGGAAACGCTGGGTAGATCAGCCGGGATCGTATAACCGACTTGAATTCCTTTCTCTTGAGCCAATGGTTGATAGGTACTCACCACACCGGGAATAATTTCTGCTAATTCCACGACAGATTTGACTCCAGCTTGGGGTTCGTCGGCTGCAACGAGATCTAACAATCCCACAATTAATGAATTTTGCCGATCGCATTCACTATTGAGAAGCTGTAGGTAACGTTGACGCTGGGCGAGTTTGAGTTGAGGCGATTCCAAGAGACTCAGCGCTGTTTTCATATTCGTTAATGGAGTTTTCAGTTCCTGCGCCACTCGCCGTAGGAGTTCGTCTTTATGGCTGAGGTGATGGGTTAATTGGGTAATGGCGCTATCCTGTCCCGATTCAGCCATTGTTCCTGACTGGAGAATTTCCGCCGTTCGTTGTAATTGTTTAACTAATACCTGGGTGATTAACGTCTTCTCATCTGTTGCTTGAACCAAGGAAAATCGGTTGTCCGCTCCAGCAAGTAGATCATCAGGCGTACTATCCGCGATCGCAATACTTCCTCTGAGCCCCTGCAACACCCGATAGATCACTCGTCGTTCAAATGTACAAATAGCCAGCCATGACTGAGACTGATGAGAAGTTTCTCCCTCAGGTAGCTGATATGCCACAATCAGAGTGGTCAATTGCTCAGACAGAACTAATAAAAACGATTCGCGTTTAAGCTGGCTTCCGGCGGCTAGCTGAATTGGGAACAGTTGAGCATCCGAGTTAACGGCTGGGTCATCCTGAATCGCGATCGCATCAGAGACTTCACCAACACAGTTACACCAATAGAGGGTTTGCGGAATACCCCTCTGTTGTCGATACCGCCACAGTTCCTCCCGCCACCCGGCGACAGATGGGGACTTCACCCAGATTGTGGCGGGGATTTTTTCTTCAATCAGGACATCAACCATAGCTCCAATCAAGGTTTTGAGTCCCACTGGACTGATTGAGAGAGACTGAGGTGTTGTCAAATTATCCAGCGCTAGCTGGTAAAGGGACAAATCCGGTGTCGGTGGTGGGTTCATTAGGGTGCGGGGTTGTGGGGGAGTTATCAGTTATCAGTTATCAGTTATCAGGAGATGGGGGAGATTGTGTAGGGGCGGGTTTTACTACTATCTTTTTGGTTACACCCAGATGTAACTAAACCCGCCCCGACTTCACGTAATGACAAATGAATGACCAATGACCAATGACAAATCAACTAAATCGGCGTTCTAGAGCCTCTCGCGCTTGTTCACGGTCATCGAAGTTGATTTTTTCCGTTCCTAATATTTGATAGTCTTCGTGACCTTTTCCGGCAATTAACACCCCATCACCCGGTTTGGCGTCTAAGATAGCTGTGCGAATCGCCGTGGCGCGATCGCTAATTACGATTGGCTCTACAGTCGCTGGAATCCCTTCTAAGATATCTTGAATAATCCGTTCTGGGTCTTCAGTACGAGGATTATCGGAGGTCACCACGGCGACATCGGCTAATTCTGCACCAATTTTTCCCATCTTCGGACGCTTGGTGCGATCGCGATCGCCTCCACATCCAAATACGCAAATCATTCTCCCCTGAATAAAGGGTCGGGAGGCTTTGAGCAGGTTCTCTAAACTATCTGGTGTATGGGCATAATCGACAATTACGCTAATATCCTGATCCGGTTGAAGTTGCACCCGTTCCATCCGCCCCGGTACTCCCGGAAATTGGTTTAAGGCGGTGACTACTGTTTTTAGATCTAACCCTAAATTTAACACTGCACCAACGGCAGCTAACACGTTGGACAAATTGTACTGACCCACCAGGGGAGAATTGAACGTCACTTCACCCATTGGCGTATGCAGCGTTCCTTTAACACCAATTAGTGTATAAGTCAAGTCACTCGTATACAAATCTGCCGAGGAATCTTGAACCGAGTAACTCCAAGTGCGATCGCGTCCAACTTTTTCGATTAAGCGCTTACCATACGGATCATCGGCATTAATAATTGCTTTGCCGTGGAGATAATCGGAATTAAACAATAATGCCTTTGCCGCGAAATAATCCTCCATATCGCGGTGGAAATCCAAATGGTCTTGGGTGAGATTGGTAAATACAGCGACATCAAACTCACAGCCTAACACCCGACCTTGTGCCAAGGCATGGGAACTGACTTCCATCACCCCTAACTCACAGCCTGCTGCTACGGCTGAATGTAACTGCTGTTGCAATTCTACGGGAAACGGTGTGGTGTGAACCGCCGTTTGGGAAAATCCTTGCCATCGGGCATAAAGGGTACCAAAAAGGGCAGTGGGACGCTGGGCTTGGGTGAGGAGAAATTCAATTAGATGGGTGGTAGTAGTTTTGCCATTCGTACCCGTGACACCCACTAACTGAAGCTGGCGGGTGGGGTAGTTATAGAACGCCGTCGCTGCTTGGGCGCAGGCGACTGTCATATCAGTGGCACAAATAATACAGGGCGGTTCAGCATCAGGTTTTGGCTGAGGTGGGTGTTTTTGTGCCGCTGGGGGAGAAATTAACGCCGCGACAGCACCAGAGGCGATCGCACTTTGCCAAAAGTCTCCACCATCGACACGGGTTCCGGGCATACCAATAAACAAATTGCCAGGTTGACAGGCGTGGGAATTTGTACAGATTCCTGTGATTTGGGCATCAAGTGCTGGATGATTCGGCATTTCCACCACGTTAGGAATTGCCCTTAGTAAGTCATGTAGCTTCATGTCAATCAACTCCTCACGACGAGAGGCATAGGGGGCCAAGGAGAACTTCAGATTAGCACTCCTGTTGCTTGGTATGATTACACAGACGCGATCGCTATCAGGCTAAACCGATTAAATCCCTTAAACTGCGAGGTCGAAACCAAAAGACGCTAATTTACAGTGTATTGGGACAAAAACCCCAGCTCCAACCTCAACCCGATTCGTATAACCAGTCGGCTGCTGTTCTTTCCGGCTTACAAATATTTCTGTAACATTTTCTCTAACTGCGGCACACTCAAACGGGGTGAAGGGCGAGGAAGCGGTGTTTCTTTGCCGTCTTTGTGATAACACAGCACTGGTACTTGATATTGATAAGCTTGGAACCAATCGTCCCGCTGGGTAATGTCCCGCACCTCTAGCTGAAAATCTAACGTTTGAGTCTGTTCGAGCTTTTCTTGTAACCCTTCGCACAGGTGGCAACCCGGTTTGCTGTACAAAATTAAGGTGTCATTCGTCATTGGTTATTGGTCAACAGCATCTAGAGTAATGAAGATGGAGCAGTTTTGAGTGGGAGCGGTTTGGATTAATACCCAACTCCCGGACGGCGTCCGGCTGGGTTTCGCTAACGCTAACATCCACCTGTGTCCCATCACCTTTTCCCCAATTTTAGAGCGCCCTCGGTAGGACTCGAACCCACGGCCAAAGGATTAGAAATCCCTTGCTCTATCCACCTGAGCTACGAGGGCATAGATTTATAATACAAAAATTAAACCCCTAACTGGCAAGATTCATTGTAGTGCAGGGTAGCAGAAATCTAGGATATCGTTGATGATTGTAACATTGTAACCGACATTGGTTGTTGCATGTGCGAGGTGTTTGCCCCAATATTTGAGGAAACTAAAGACTCAAGTAGCTTGAGGTCAAGGTAAACTACTATAGACCAACATAGATAATGGATCAAAACTTGTGTCAACTATCGCACTCATACCTTGGGGCATGGATGAGGTATCCAGCCGCGACAAACATATAAGTTGTCAGTTTAGGAGATTGGCTCACAAACTGGATGGGCTTCTGTGTGACTCGCCCAAGTCCCAGACAAAATAGACAAAATAGACAAGATAGATGGTTAATTAGATTACAGCTCGTCCTGTAGCACCACCCTAGCCCGGTCAGGAGTCATTTGCCAGTGTTATGTTTATTCTGAAAAGGCAGGATGTTGAAATTTCTAGCATTCAGCACCCGAAGCGAGAGCAGCAAATCCCGATTCTCAGTTATCAAGGGCAAACCTTTCGCTTGATCAGCGTGTTTCGCGCTCATCAGGAAGAAGAAGCTCGCTCCTTCTGGCGAGATTTGACAGATAATCAGGGAAAAGCTTGTGTTTTACTAGAAGAACCTGACCGCTTTAGTGTGTGGGGAAAAATTCGTCTAGAGCAATTAGGTACAGAAGGCGGTCCGGATACCAAAATTGCTCCCTATACCCAAGCCTGTCTCCTACTGCTGCAAACAGTTTACCTGGATGTTGAAGATTTACTTGGAAATAGGCAAGCGGGATTGTTTCAGAAGGATATCACGGATGTCTTCCAACAGTGGCATTTTCCCCAAGCCGATTCGCCGGAAGCCGTGAATCACTTACTGACTGTCGATCCGCTCAACACCCTACAAGTTCCACCATGGGAAGAACACCATCTGATCACCCTATTGCAGGAACTCTATCGCTTGGGGAAGGAATACTTTGGCAATGCGAATTTTGCCGAAGGAGTGGGCGATATCTTGCAGGATATGCCAGCAAATGAGCAAAGTCAGTTTATGGAGTGGCTCAAATCCTCTCCCCTAGGAAAGTTGTGGCAATAATGGAACGTCAAGGATAAATAAATGTATCATGGATGGTTGCCAAGATGGAATTTTAGGACATCAGCCGCTAAGTTTATAAATAAGTATTGCTTACGTAATTGCCATTGTTAGAGATTTCAAAATAAAGAAAGCATTATGAGCAGCTCTGTAGATAAGTCATCTGGAACTCAATCCCTACTCACAGGTCAGAATATTGTCTATCTAGGAATTGGGTGGGCAGTAGTGTCTATGCTGTTTTTTCTACTGTTTAGCGTCAAACCACCGGGAGAAGAGTATCCCTTTTGGTACTCCTTTAGCACTTATGTCCTAGAGTGTTTGCCCTTTTTGGGAGCTGCTTTACTCTGCTATAGAAATTGGCGTAGCCCTCAGATTGCCAGTGGACGCAATGTCTGGCTGGGAATTGGTTTAGGTATGCTTTTTTACTTTATCGCCAACTTGATATTTGGCGTATGGGAGCTATACTTTGGTCTTGACCCCGATGTATCCCCTGCCGATTTCTTTTACGTGATTTCTTATATCTGTATTGGTTGGGGCATGATTTTAGCCGTTCTGCCGAGGCGCTTAAATTTAGAGTGGAAGCAGTGGGTAACGGTGGGATTAATCGCTGCTTTGGGGATTGCTTTAGCGGTTTGGGTTTTATTAGCTCCTCCTGTAGCCGTAGAGTCAGAGGCTGACAATTCTGTCTTGCCAACAACTGAGTCAGCAACAGCGACAGTATCCCCCCGATTGGTGGCTTCTCTTTCACTACAGGTGGCAGTTAGCCCAACTGAAGCTGCCGCAACGACTGAAGCTGAGGTTCCTGAAACTGGCAAGTTGCCCGGTTGGGTTATTTCCCTGGATCAAGCCCTGAGTCCTTTATCAAAAACGTTGAATTTTGTATACATCGTTTTTGATGTCTTCCTACTCATCATTGCGTCAACACTTTTGTTAGCATTTTGGGGGGGGCGCTTTGCCCAATCATGGCGCATGATTGCCGCAGCAACATTTTCCCTATACATTGCGGATATGGGGTTTAAAGCTTATGGCACTCTGGCTCAGGCTCGTGGTCAGGACTATGAAAGTGGGGGTCTCCTAGATGTCTTCTTTATATTTAGTGCCTTACTTTTTGCCATAGGCGCTGCCCTGGAATATGACGTATCCAGTCGTTCTCGTCGCGGTTCACGTCGGCGAACTTAAAAATTAGCTATGAGTCCAAGAAAACTAACTGAAACCGATAAAAAAAATATTTTGAACTTGTATCGACAGCCAGAAGAGACAACCTCAACCCTGGCTGATCGTTATGGTGTCAGTAATTCAACGATTAGCCGCCTGCTCAAAAGCACGTTGTTGGAGTCGGACTATGAAGCCCTCATCCAGCAAAAGCGAGCTAATCGCACGCCAGGGTCAGGGACATCAGCGACGAAGCCAAAACCCAAGCTAGTGGAGCGGATTGAACCTAAATCGTTGTCGGTTTCTCCCTCTCCCCAACTTTCGATAGAATCGGAAGAGGAAGAATCAGAAGACGAAGAATCAGAAGACGAAGAATCAGGATTTGAGTATCCCAATCAACGTCGGCGGCGCAAACGTTCTTCTGTAACTGATCAATCTGATGCAGAATCCCAGGCAAAACAAGGTGAGTTGCCTCTGGAGTTTAATCGAACAGAAACTCCAAGGGATACAGAAGACGCAGGAGATCTGCTTGAAGACATGGATCAGGCAGAAACCAGCAACCTAAAGGATTTGTTGGATGAAGATTTAATGGATTTAGACGAGGATTTAGACAAGGATTTAGATGAAGATTTAGATGAGGATTTAGATGAGGATTTAGATGAGGATTTTGAGGAGGATTGGGACGAGGACGAGGACGAGGAAGATAGTGCTATTCCAAAACCTTTGACGACGACTCATGTTCCCAGGGGGGCAAATATTCAAGTCTTACCCCTGTCGGAAGCTTCTTTTCCGAAACCCTGCTATTTAGTGATAGACCGAGCAGCCGAGTTAATTGCGCGACCTCTGCGAGAATTTAGTGACTTGGGAGGTATTCCGGCTGAGGAAGTCCAGCAACAAACTTTGCCAGTTTTTGATAATCATAGGGTTGCACGACGCTTTTCTAACCGTTCCCAGCGTGTGATTAAAGTGCCTGATGGGAAAATGTTGCAGAAAACCTGTTCTTATTTACAAGCTAAAGGCATTACCCGCCTTTTGATTGATGGTCAGGTCTATTCATTGTTAACCGCATCTTTATTTGAATAGGGGCAGATTTTGTCAGTTGTCGTCATTCGTCATTTGTCATTCGTCCTTTGTAAGGAAGCAGGTAACAGGGAAGGTAGAGTTTTGAGTTAACTTCCTCATCTCCCCTATCTCCCCTATCTCCCCCATCTCCCCCATCTTCCCCAGCTCCCCCAGCTCCCCCAGCTTCCCCTGCTTCCCCTGCTTCCCCTGCTCCTCCTTCTCCCAGAAGGTTCCATCGGTGTGGCACAATAAAAGGCGTGATTTATCGGTTATCAGGTAATCAAAGTGAGTCTGACTGCCCAAGCCCCTAAGACTGCTCGTCGCGTCGTTTTTCCGTTTACCGCCATCGTAGGTCAAGCAGAAATGAAGCTGGCTCTCCTGCTGAATGTCATTGACCCCAAAATTGGTGGAGTAATGATTATGGGCGATCGCGGTACGGGTAAGTCCACCACCATTCGGGCGTTGGCTGACTTGTTGCCGGAAATTGAAGTGGTTGCCGACGATCCCTTCAATAGCGATCCCAACGAACCCGACTGGATGAATAGTAATGGAGGAGTACAATCTGATTCAACCGTAAAGAAAAAAGTGCCGATGGTTGATCTGCCCTTGGGCGCAACCGAAGACCGAGTGTGCGGCACGATTGATATTGAAAAGGCATTAGCCGAAGGGGTGAAAGCCTTTGAACCCGGACTGTTAGCTAAAGCTAATCGCGGTATCCTCTATGTCGATGAAGTGAATCTACTTGACGATCACCTCGTTGATGTGCTACTCGACTCGGCAGCTAGTGGTTGGAATACCGTCGAACGAGAAGGCATTTCCATTCGCCATCCGGCTCGTTTTGTGTTGGTGGGTTCTGGCAACCCGGAAGAAGGAGAACTGCGTCCGCAACTCCTGGATCGTTTCGGCATGCACGCGGAAATCCGCACTGTCAAAGAGCCAACGCTGCGGGTAAAAATTGTGGAGGAACGCGCCGCGTTTGACAAAAATCCCTTGGATTACATCAAAGAACACCAAGAAGTCCAAGAGACATTGCAGCAGCAAATCGTCACCGCCCAGGCGCAACTACCCCAAGTTGAAATGGACTATGACATGCGGGTGAATATTTCTGAGGTTTGCTCAGAATTGGATGTCGATGGATTGCGAGGGGATATTGTCACTAACCGTGCTGCCAAAGCCCTGGCTGCTTTTGAAGGGCGCACGGAAGTCACAGTCGATGATATTCGTCGGGTGATTACGTTATGCTTGCGTCACCGCTTGCGGAAAGACCCCTTGGAGTCGATTGACTCAGGCTATAAGGTGCAAAAAGCCTTCTGTCGTGTATTTGGGTTGGAGGCAGAATCAGAAGCAGATTCAGCCATGGCAGCGAGTGCTTCTCGTTAAGGTGGGTTGGGGGTGTATTCCCCCACTCCGGGGACAGCTTCACTCTGATCCCTTCACCCTTTCTCTATCCCCCCTTGCACTGCTTTGAATTCCCTTTTTTCCTTATAGATCCCCCTCTTCCCTTCAGATCCCCCTTCCGTCCCCCTTCAAAAGGGGGAGACCACTGGAACATTGCTTCCCCAACTCCCCTTAACCAATATGAAAGAACCACTGATTGAACTAAAGGGAGTCTCCAAGTCCTTTGGGGGTAACGTCATCCTGGATAATGTTGATCTGACGATTTATCAGGGTGAAGCCTTAGGTATCATTGGACCCTCTGGGACGGGTAAGTCTACGATTCTACGCATGATGGCGGGTTTAATGCCCCTGGATGGGGGTGAAATCTATGTGCAAGGACAAAAGCGTTCGGGTTTAATTGAAGATGCCAAAGACCCAATTGGCATCGGTATGGTATTCCAACAATCGGCTCTGTTTGACTCCCTCAGTATCCGTGAAAATGTGGGGTTTTTCCTCTACCAGCATTCTAAACTGTCTGATGATCGCATTCGGGAATTAGTAGATGAGAAGCTAGAGATGGTGGGGTTACCCGGAATTGCCGATCAGTATCCGGCTGAACTTTCAGGCGGGATGCGTCGGCGAGTGAGTTTTGCCCGGGCGATTATGACGAACCCCGATCATCCCCAAGATAACCCGGAAATTTTACTTTATGACGAACCCACGGCTGGACTTGATCCGATCGCTTCTACTGTAATTGAGGATTTAGTCCGTCAACTTCAATGTGTTGAAGGCGGATGTAAGACTTATGTAATGGTCACTCACCAAGATAGTACAATTCGCCGTACCGCTGACCGAGTTGTGTTTCTCTACAAAGGCAAGGTACAGTGGCAAGGTTCTATCGGCGAGATTGATACAACCGATAATCCTCTGGTGCGACAATTTTTCAGTGCCAGTACCAGCGGACCAATTCAGGTGGTTGGTTAGGATAGGAGCAAGGGCTTCATCGGTCATTTGCCATTGTCATCTATCCAGGCAAATGCCCGTCAATTTACCACATAAGGGTACAGTGAGGAGAAACCATGCGATCGCGAACCATTCGAGAAGGCTCCGTTGGCTTATTAATTCTAGTTGGATTAGCCGTGCTTGCTGGCTTGGCGATTTGGATTCGGGGTTGGAAGTTTGGCGATCGCAGTTACAGCTTTGTGGTCAACTTTCCTAACGTCGCCGGGATGAAAGAAGGAGCCACCGTGCGCTACCGGGGGGTTGATGTGGGCAACATTACTGATATTCAAGCCACAACCAACGGCGTTGATGTCACCATCGAAATTGCATCAGAAGACTTAGTGATCCCAGAAGATGTTGCCATTGAAGCCAATCAATCGGGTTTAATTGGTGAAACCTCGGTAGATATTAATCCACTCCGGGAATTGTCCTCTGATATCCAGTCGATGGAACCTCGGAGTTCTGAATGTAATTCGGATGTGATTATTTGTAGTGGTGAGCAGATTCAGGGTGAGATTGGGGTTAGCTTTATTGAACTTCTCCGCAATACTGAGCGCTTAACCACCATCTATACCGATCCGCAATTTTTTAATAACATCAACACTCTTGCCCAAAATGCCTCCCTCGCCGCCAGTGGTATCGCTCAACTTGCGGGTGAATTATCCTTATTATCGCGTTCCGTGCGTCAAGAAGTCAGCGGATTTTCTCAGGCGTCTGATGCGATTACCACAGCGGCTACCCAGACAACTCAACGCATTGGCGATACAGCGGATCAATTTAGTCAGACAGCCGTTCAACTCAATCGATTAATTGCCTCAACTAATGATTTAGTCACCAGAAATCGAGCAGTTTTAGTCGGAACGTTAACCAGTGTGGGTCAAACCAGCGAACAGTTGGGCGTTCTGTTAAGCGATTTGAGACCAACCCTAGAAAATGTCAACACGACGATTGATTTAGTGAATACTCAAGTTGATCAAGCGGATGTCAGCACCATCATTGAAAACGTCGAAACCGCCTCCGAAAACTTAGTTGCCCTCTCCGCTAATGCGGCTGAGTTATCTGCTGACTTACGCGATATATCCAATTCCCTGGACAGTCCCAGCACGGCTATCGTCTTGCAACAGCTATTAGATTCAGCACGGGTAACCTTTGAAAATACGCAAAAGATTACATCGGATTTGGAAGATTTAACGGGTGATCCGGCGTTCCGTCAAAATCTCAAAGAGTTAGTCAATGGACTTAGTGAACTTCTTTCTTCCACGGAACAATTGGAACAGCAAATTGAGGTAGCACAAGTCGTAGAAGCCGCCAGTGCTGAAATTACAACGGCGGCGGTTCAGGTAGTGGATCAATCCCGTGAGCTTAATCCAAAATCCATTGAGGAGGAGTTGGCTCAGTCTAAACATAAACTGAATCACCATCACCATATCCTGGAAAAATTGCCGCCAATTCCTAAAAAGTCAGTGGCGGATAATGATAGCCAGTAGGGTGAGGATAACCCAGTGTAATCCAGGATATTTAACAGCTTTAGTTAGTACGCTAAATCATTTGAGACAATAGGTTAGTTAACTACAATCCTAAACAATGTTTACCTTCGGCTGAAGACTTACCTGATTCTGATGATACACCAGTGGACAACGAATTACAAAATTTAGTGATTAGGGCGGGTTTCGTTGTTGAATTTGAGGTGGGTTA
>CAKZMA010000837.1 GCA_937127375.1 uncultured Coleofasciculus sp.
ACAAATTCCCTCAGTAAGCCAGTCGGATGAAATAAGGCGTGATTCCGCCGGAATCTGCTCTCACTCGTCGAATTTTTTTTATTCCACTACATTATATTTTGGAATCATAATAAAAAAATTTTTCGCCAAAATTTCCACCTCACCGGAAAAATTACTTGATAATAGTTCCTAACTGCTCACAGCTTCAGTTGAGCTTGTTGACTCTTAACGCCTCCCCATGAAACGCGCTTCAAGCGCCTCACCCGCTCCTTTTCGTTAACACCGATATTATCCACGTTAACACGGGGAGAGGAGGCTCAGCGACGGGCAGCGCAGCGTTTGGGGTTTTAAGAAGAGCCAAGGAGAGGGCATTTGTGATTGAGTTAAAACCCAAAAGTCGGAAAAGGGCGATATGACGATATTTCAGTTGTATTGCCACGCCCGACTGATTGAGACGCGATCGTTGCCAGGAGCGGCAAACAGTCAAGGTGTAATGCAGAAATCAATGCCACCTGACCCACCAGGTTCCATGTGGGGGTGATGCTAGAGCGCATTTTCTTGCTATCACGCTCTCTAATTATTGCATGAGTTCTTGTTTTAAATGTGCAGAAAATTTTTTCAAACTTCGAATATAAAAACTGCTCAATGTTGGAATTTCAACGTTAAGATCTGAAGCCAACTCCTTCCAAGAATATCCGGCTAGCCGTTTTAGAGAAACAACTTTAAAATTAGCGGCTGGGTTCTTGGCAATATGGGTTTTTTCAAAAAGCTTTCCTGGATCTTCTTCCAGATATTGAATGAGCTGTTGGGAAAGCGAAGGATTATCAAGCTGAGAGTAATCAGAGATGGTAGTCAATGGAACTCTTTTAGGATTTCCTTGTTTTGTGAATCCCATCACTTCCTGCATAGCCAACCGAAAAAAACGACGTTTTAGCAAAAAATTAGCCCATTGAAGTACATCTCCATGTTGGGGATCATAGCATTCAATATGTTCGCAAATGTAGCAAAATAGGTTTTGATAAGCTAACATTTGAATTTCTTTCAATAGTTCCTGAGTAAAGCCCAAAGCAGGGGGACAACTAAGCCTATGCGAACTCTGCATTATTAGATGAAATAATTTACTTAAAGCTTGCCTTCTGGCAAAACTTCTTGAAGGATGCCGTTGTGCATTTAGAGCAAGTCGCTTCAACTCCTCATCCAAGTCATGTTTATTTTTCATTACCGTTAATGTAGACATAATCTCTCCAATTGTTTGGCAACATGAAGAGAGAACTACCTCAATCCCAACAGGGAACTTTTGAGGTTGGGTAGCCTCCCTATAAGCAGTTTTGTATTCAAATTCTTTCTTCGTTTGAAGCAGTTGAACTGTCGGTTAATTGTTCCCGTTCAAACTGTTCTGAAGTAATCCTGTCAAGCCTGTCATTGGCTTCTCTGGTTAACCGAAGACAGCGCCTGCTGACTAAGTTAGAGGTCAGTCCGGCTGTGGTTGTGACGACTCCCTCTGGGACTTTTCCCCATAACAAAAGCCCAATCCCAGTGAGACCGATCGCGGCGCTTAAAGTTGTGATCGCGAGGGCTACGTTGAAACTGAGACGGGCTTGGCGCAAGCGTTCTTGTGTGACTTCGTATTCGAGGGACAGACAACAGTCGAAAGCGATTCGCTCGTAGGGCATTTTCAATGTTCCTAGTCGAGCAAATGGAGGCTGAACGGATAGCTTTGGCAGATTTTTTGTGATCGGAGACGATGAAGACACTTGTTCTATCAATTGCCTCCAATGATGCCACAAAAATCGCCGTATCGGATGGCTAGGCGCGGGGGTGCACCCTATCCGAAGACTCTTAGATTTTGGCATGATTGTTCTGGGTAGTTTTTATGTATTGATTTGTGATTGAGCGGCTAACTCCATAATGCCTAATCTAGAATCTTGGATTTAAAGTGTCAATATAAACACAACAAAACTGGCTTGATGTTTACAAAAATTCATAGAACCCAACTTCTGCACTACATGATGTAATACGTTATGATGACGCCATTTTAGTCGCTTGGCGATGGCAAAAGCCGAAAAAAAATCAAGTATTTATACTTAAGAAAATTGCCAAGCGACCTAGGATTCACATACTACTTTACATACTACAAATTGAAGTGTGGAATGGGGGATAGAAACACTAAGCCCAAAAGCTTGAAAACCAAATATTCTGTTGCTGTCACTCTTGGAAAAATGCTGAGTTAGATGTTGAGAGAAGATATCATGTCCTCCTTGAGTTAGCCGCTCAGTCAGACTACCCAGTATTAAAGACTGGTATTCCAATATCTTCTCTCAATATATGTTTCGGAAAAAATCGGGCTGTTTTATGCAAATGAGCAATTATTGTAATAAAAATTCACATAAAATCAAAAAGGCGTAGATCTAGCGAGGTTGTCACCGGGGGCAATCTAGATGATATTGCAGTTTTCAGTATTTAAGACTAGATGAACCAATTTTCATCAGTTATCGCCAAAATCCATGTCCCATCTGCTTTTCAGCTAAATCAGTCAATCTACCCAAATGTCTGATTTTGCAGGAACTGCTCAAAGAATGCAATATTTTACCCATCGCGATAGCTCCAATTAAATGCGGCAAGGGGGCGGACGCCTGTACCTGAAAGGTCAGCGTCTGGGGAATTGCCGCCAACAAATAAATTGAGTGACAGCGAATCCTTGTGTTTAGAATGCATATTCATATCCGTCAGCTCTATGAATTGTTTTCAGATATTTTGGATGCACGTCGAATTTTTGACTTCCTGTGGTTAACTTGAAGCTTGGTTTGAATCGAATCGCTATTCGACCCCTGTAGGCTCCTGCATACTTTCCAGTTAAAACATTAGCTTCAACCAAGTCTCCAGTTTGGAAACCCATGAAGAATTTCTTTCGCGGAGCATGACGAATTGGGAACCCAAATTTATTGGTTCCGCAACGTTGTCTTTTTCCGTGACCTTTGGCTTTAACGCTCAAAGGTTTAATTCCGTTAAGAAGAAGTTTTTTAGGCGTTGAAGTACCAACACAAGCTGCATCAGTCCAATGAGTTTTTTCGATGCCTTTCGTTTTACGGTTGAACTTTGTTCGACCTCCAGAACCTACCTCTACTGGCAAACCAGTTGACTGAAGCCTTCGATACAGTTCCCAACGGGTAGCATTAACGGCTGCGGCATCTTTAAGAGGTGCTTTGGCTTGAGCTAATACCCGCTTGAGGACTTCTGGTTTCTTTTTCAGGAATTCTTCAACGGGTTTGTTCCCCTTAGCTTGGTTGCAGGAATGACAACTAAGGCAGAGATTACTGACTCTATTGGAACCTCCCTTACTTCTAGCAATGATATGTTCAATCTCGAAGGGGACATTTTTAACGCCACAGTAAGCGCATTTTCTTTCCCATTTGGCGAGTAAATACTCTTTGACCTCAAAACCAAACAGTTCACCTCGTTGGTACTCAACCCCGTTAATTTCAGGGTTTTGGATATGCTGCAAATCGAACCTGACTAGCTCTTGAGAGATTGCGGTAACTGGGCAAAGTTTTCTGATTCGCCTCACCCAAGTTTCAATATTGGCAATTCGACTCTCAAGGGATGGTGGTAGCCATCCATTTTTACGGGTTCTGTTCAGGAAGCGGGGTTTGCGGTAACGAGTTTTGCGATTGCGTCGCCCCCTCCTTAATGATCTGCGGGATTCAAGGGAATCTTTAACCTGTTGCCCTCGGTGTGAGATTTCAAAAGCGCTTGTTACACGTCCTGTTTTCTCTTGAACAACCGCAATACCCGTTGTCTTGCTGCCAGGGTCTATTTTAATTCGGTGCGGATGAGTAACAGACTCTGACTCGGCTCTGTCTTGCAAAACAATAGTGAATGGATAGCGCTTAAATACCTTAGCCCTCTCTTGCGAGAGTAGTTCTCTAGCCCTTGCTGGATGACAAGGGTCAAGAGGTTTCAGGTTTTTATCTAGAACGAAAACACGCATTACTGCATCTCTCAATTTCTTGGTAAAGTTTGCCTCGACGGTGTTAAGACCCGGTACTTTCTGAGTAACACTGGCTTTTCCGAATGACCTGTTTAATTACCCAGTT
>CAKZMA010000838.1 GCA_937127375.1 uncultured Coleofasciculus sp.
TAATGCTGTTCCTATGCCAGAATTGCGGTATTTTGGTTTCACAAATAAAGATAAAATCTGGGCGTGATTTGTGTTTAGTGTAATTTCTGCGATTATCAATCCAATCGGCTGCGATCCAATAGATACACCTAAAGCTAAGATAGATTCAGTACTTTTTAGATTTTTCAATCGGGTACACAAAAGTGGATATGTCAGCCTTTCATACTCTTTTAGATCTGAACATTTTAGTTGGTTAATATTATACATAGCGAAAAATAAATAATCAAACACTATTTCCATTGACCCAAAATTGAATACCTTGCTTTATAGGCATTAGATTCTATTAATTCAGGAAAAAAAAACGATATAATCACAAAAACATATAGCATAACTTCTGCTTGCGGAGAAAGGTTTGAATTGATGTTAATTTTAAATTTTATTTTGTAGGAGTAAATAATTGATAAAGGATCATATTTCTTGATCAACAGTTGCTCTAAAATACTAGCTGGCATCAAGATATCAATAGCACCTAACTTTTGTGGATGATTTTCATTAGGTTTCCAAACAAGTAACCTCCTATTATTAATGTCAATTAGATAACTGAAAAGTTTATTTTCACTTTTCACATAAATCCCTAAGATCCTTTTTTCCAATATAGGTAGAAAAGGAGTATGTAGGCGCTGCTTGATATAGGCTTGAAATTTTTTATCTAATTTTTCTGGATCACCCCAGTTAAATTTTGGCAATAGTGTTTTATTGTTTTTATAAAAATAATTAATGTTTTGGATAAACTCCGTAACCGTTTCCCCCCAAAGATTTTCTCGTCGATAATAATTTATTGAATTGAATTGAGTATCTAGAACATCGCCAGGTTGCATGATCAAGCATTTATTCTGTGGTCGATAAGCTGCCAGAAGTTTACTAAATGTTTTAGGAGTCAAGCGAGAATAACCATTTAAATGTATCTGGTCAGGTTGAAAATAAGTAATAGTGTATGAATAAGGAATAACGACACTGGGATTTAAAATATCTATACAATTAATTTGATTATTTAAAAAAACTTTTTCTCGTTCAGCGACTAAATGATTAAGTTCAACGTCAGATCTTGGCAGCAAAAGTGGATATAAGTCTTGAGCGTCAGTATACAGCATGAATGCATAGTCAATTGAATAATCAGCCGCAATTTTTTCTAATGTATTAGGGGTTAATTTACAGTCATTTTGATGAAAAATTACTTTATTATCTATTTTTATAATTAAAGCAGAGTCAATGTTATCGTCCCAGTATCCCGTGACTTCAAAGTTTTCATTTAATTTGAATGGTTGCTGGTTCTCTAAGAGAATTATTGATTGAAAACCTAAATCTATAAATCTCTTTTCTAGATCGGGGTTGTTGGCTGGTAATAAAACAGTTTTGGTTTTATCTTTGAGAAAATTAAGTGTTTCAGGGTGGCTGTGATCGGGATGGATGTGAGAGCTATAGAGATAGTTTAATGTACCAAAAGTAGATTTTGATATCTCTCGATATGGAAAGTTAAAAATTACTCCGGAAAATTCAGGATCGATAAAGTAGAATGGGTCAAGTAAAATAGAATTAGCTGCTGACTTAATTAGTAAAGAAGCATGAGTTACGTATTCAATATACATGGCTATTTTGATTAAATAAATACTTGAATAACGCCTTAATTGGGGCAAAAAAATAGAATAAACTAGGTTGCATTCTGGAAAAAAGCTTCAAATCCTTATCAAGTATGAATGACCTTCCTCACTGTTAAGTTTAATTATTCTGACCGATTTACCAATAGAGATGCAAAACTCCTTGAAAAAAAATACCGTGTCCTTGCAGGGTAATTCGCTCATCCTCTGGTTGAATATTTTGCACTGGTGCAATTTGATGAACAAAATGACCAGAATGTAACGCTATTTTCCCTAATTCGTATGCATGAAAATGCTGCTTTTTTGACTCAGTTAACTGTTCAATTTCTGACGGCTCTAGTTGCTCAACCTCTTCGTGGTGTAAATCCCAAACATTCATTCCAGCACCAGATTGTGGTAGCGCAATTGCTAGTGTGAAAGAAATCGGATGACTAAAATTTGCGGCTTCTATTGGTTCCCACTTGTGCTGCCTATACTGTAAGTCACGGTGAATGGCAGCCATCGGTTGCTCAAAGGCTTTGTGAGCAAGGAAAATATGAAATCCAGGAAGAGCCAATCTATTATCTGGATAATGCGTTGGTGCTGCAAGTTTTTCTGCCAGAGTGTCTGCCAAACGCTTGTAAAGCCAGTCAAAATGCTTACGCAGCAAGGGATTGTAATGCTTAATAGCAGTTGAGTAATTGGTATCAGCTTGCTCTGAAGGTGCATGGAAGTAGCTAGCTGTTCCCAGGCTGTAAAATGGCAAAAAAGGATGCCGATTAATCCAGAATTCCCTTAAATCATGCACTACAGAATGAACTTGTAAACATTCTTGCGGTGTTATAACCTCAACATTAACTGCATAGCTGTGCAGTTTTTGTCTAGATTTCATGACAATCATTTCCTGATATTTCATAGGAGTTGTTTTCAAAATGACTGACTGTTTTTGAAGTTTCAGGAAGTTACTCCCACAGCAGTGCTGAGGGTAGTAAGTCTGGATGTGCCAGTCGCAGGAGTTGATAGCCAATTCCTGTAGTTCCCTGGAAGAAACCGGGATTGTAAGGTCCAGCTTCCCAATTTAAACCAAAGCGACCTTTATGTTCGGCACGGGCGATAACTTGCGATGTTTGTTGCATGCCGATTTCCATTAACTTAGGCTGGTTAAGTTTTTTGGATGCGGTTAACAGCAATTCGACTCTTCCCAGGTTGCCACAACACAGTTGATCGAGATGATTAAGTTCTTGCTGTTTGGTGGTATTAATAGCGGCATCAATATCGGGTCGAATTTTTTCGGCTGGGAGAATATCAAGTTCAGCCACTCTGCCGAGACCAATTCCGGAAGCCCCATGACACCAAGAACACCAACAGATGAAACCTTGTTTGGTGGAGGGAAATCTGAAGTCGGGCCAGTTGTTTTTTTCCGGCATAAAGACACTGGTTTCATAGGCATGGCTTTCTAGAGCCGCTTCTAAAAATTGCTGTTCACTGCTAACTTGATATAGACGCAGTAAGGCATAGGCAATACCAGCCGCCCCATGAGAAAAACCAGTAAGAATAGTGTTATTCATTGTTGCCCAAGCTTTATAACCTGATTCACTGGTTACTCGGTTGTTTAATAAATGTTGACCGCAGCTCATTGCTTTTTGCAAAATGGTTGGCTCTGGATTAACTTCATAGAGGGTGAGTAAGCCTAAAATTGCGCCTGCACTACCAAGTAACAGATCAAAGTGATGATCGTCGGCAATTCGTTCAGGGGTGATCAAGGCAGCCGCGATTTTTGCTTCTTCCAAGAAATCTTCTTCCAAAAATTGGCTGGTACGTACCAATCCGTAAATCAGAGATCCGCATCCCATGCCCCCGCCGATGCCAATTTCCCGAGCGATGTAATTCGAGTCTTTGTGCAATCCCTGACGTAACGGTGTAAGTGCAGCTAGAGCCAAGTCTCGGAAACTAGCATCACCCGTCACTTTTGCCAGTGCCGCCAAAAATAGAGCCACTCCAGTACAACCGTCATATAGACGATACCCCATTGGTAGCAACTGGTACTGCCCAGCTTCAGGCATATAGGTGAGGGAAATCCAGGTTGCACTACTCTCGCCTGCGTAAATTGCTCGTTGCCTCAGCTCTCGGGCAATTTTGATACTCTGTTCTACCAAAGCTGACGAAGTTAAAACCGCAACAACGCTTAAATCCAGTTGCTCGGAGGTTTTATCGGTTGCCAAAGGATGAATTTCCCCATCTTTACTGGCATAAAAAGAACCCCAAATAAAACTAATTTGTATTTTTAAATCATCTTCATTTAGCTGTTTAAGACGTAAAATAACCAAATCATAACTGGGTTGAGCAAAACACTCCTCAATTATTTTGTCACCAGCAAGCATCAAACTATTACTATCTGAAGAAGCTGTGAATAGCGGAATATCTAGCTGCGTCATTGCTTGCTTTTCTAACTCGATGAGCGGCCAAAAAATTGGTGGCTCTGCCGCACCTAGCATTGCCTTGGTCAACACATCCAGTTCAATACTTTGATCAGCTCCATCCCTTAGATATTGGGGATTCAGAATGTTTTTGAAAACAGAAGCATAGATTTTAGTATGACGAAATATAAAGCGAACCCGTTGAGGAGCTAGTTTTGTCAATGGGCTATCTGGAGCCAGCAACGCCTCTTTTTGCGCCATCAGGAACCGATACATCTGTTCAAATCCAGCTACTAAGTCTTCAACGTACTGATTAGGTGATATTGCCTGACCCTCCAAAAACGGCACATTATGGCTGGGTTGAGTCACAAAATTCTCATATTTTAGTTTCATGCCGTCGGTGTTGATATTTTCCCACTTCGGGACTTGCAATGATGTCTGATGTCCACCAAAGCCGCCTAAGCCACTGATATCATAACTTTCTCCGCCAGCGCCAAACTCCCAGCGAGGCAAGAAATATGTCCGCAGTACCGAGTCCAACAGTTGCTCATTGGCTAAGTCGAGGGCAGCATCACCCAGACTATCAATTTCCCGTACCCGGTGATGAAACAAGGTTTCCATATCTACCAACACCGGATGTTCTCCACACGCGACTACATTTTCATGGTGAATATCTGTTCCCTCAAAAGCATACAGCAAGCACAAAAGCATTCCTGCCCGCTGATAGTAGCGTTTGGCTTCAAATTGGGATCTACAGGGCAATTGCTCAACATATTCAACCCAGCCATGAGTTAAATGGTTACTCACTTTCAACAACTTAAATGGCAAGGGACTGTCATGCTGATTAAACCAGTCAAGTAATTGAAAATAAGCGACCTCTAGACCTAAGTCTTTAGGCTTGTAGACTACTTTCAAACCGGAAGAAAACTGGATGGCTATCACAGTACGACCATTGTGATGACGATCGGAGAGAAAAGGCCAAACACTTACCACTTGAGCTAAGTCAGTTTCTCCGCCAAAAGTTTGCTGGATTTCGCACCAATCTGCCTCTAGATGCAACAAAAATTCATGAATAGTCTCTACCCAAAATTCTGTTAGTGTCCCCACTAATCGAGCCAAGACACTGTATTCCTGGAAAAATGACAGCAGTCGCCCCTCTTGCATTTCCCGAATAAAAGCGTTGTACTGCTCCTTAGATTGACAACCAGGAAATTGTCCAAACCAGCGCGTACCTGAAAGGGTATAAACTGGCTGCTTACAAGCACGAAATGCGGCAAACTCCAATTCCATCGTCCGGGAGCAAAGGCGAGACAGCCAATCTAAAAGTTTCCACTCCAAAGTCAGATGGCATCCAGTTGTCAGCCAATGGTAACTAGTGCCAGCACGGGAGACTAGTTGTTCTCTAGCAACAACAACAAACGGCAAGTAAAGCTCCTCAAACGGCACTGGCTGATGATTAAAGTCTGCTTTAACAAAATCTGCTAACGGAGTCATTTGTAGTGCAGATTTCACGACTTTTGCCCAGCTAGGTAGTCGCTGTGGATTGAGTAATTTTACCTGACCAAGGGCAAAGCGGATTGTGTTGATATCCCATTTATTCCAGGCTAGGCGTTTTTTAAATTGCTCCTGGTTTCCCTGAGCAACAACTTGACACCACCGCTGCAATCTGAGATCGATAATGTTACTATCTGCTTCTAATTCATCAACAATAAAATCACCACTAAAACGCTCATTAATTGTGCTAGCGCGTTCAATGATTTGAATTAAACATTGCTCAGATATTTGCATTTTTTGTTAGTCCTTATTTTTTCCAGAGTCGCATCGCCTCATCAATAGGCTTTCAAGTTGAAAAGCTTAGGTAATAATTTAGAGGCGATGCACCACATAATAGCTGTCCTACTCATACAGAGTAATCTCGTGTAGAGTCAAGAACAGCTACCTTTGCAGTTCTAGATTCCTGCTATCCCCGTAACCGATGGTATGCCAACACACACACAGCTAGTCACTGCACAGGATGCTGCACAACTGCCAGCGCATTTGCCTCCAGCAACTTGATCGAGATCCTTATCTGACAGTTCAGCTTTCTCGTCAATAAAATCTGGCAGCACAACAGTCAGATCAGCCCCTTGGTTTTCGATAAACCTGAGAGTGAAACCCTCTGGTACGTCTTTGCCGATGGCTTGTTTCGCAGCAGTATTCGGCTCAGTTAAACACAGACGTCGAAACTCGCTATCAGTCTGGGCACGTTTGACGACTTCTTGAATCGCCTGTTCAGCTTCTTCATGAGTAATAACTTGATTCATTGTTTTACACTCCTGTCAAGAGTTTTGAGATTTTAGAGGTCAAAAATTCCCTTCTACTTAGCAGTCTCTTACTTGAAGAAATCGCCGGGTATGTTGGAAAGAGCGCAACTACCACCACATTTTGGACTCGGACCTTCTGGACCGGTAGCCTTACCACCAGCTACTTGTTCAAGATCTGCATCAGAAAGTTCACTACTTACATCAATGGGATCAGGCAACACAACAGTTAGATCGGCTCCTTTGTTTTCGACAAACCGGAGAGTGAAACCCTCTGGTATATCTTTGCCGATAGCTTTTTTGATGGCAGCGCTTGGGTCAGTTAAACATAACTGACGAAACTCTCTATAAGCTTGGGCGCGTTTGACAACCACTTGAATCGCTTGTTCAGCTTCTTGTGAGGTAATGACCTGACTCATGATTGAGGATTCCTACTAATTATTTTTTAGTACTAAGTCCGAAATAAAAGCGTTTCACTAAGGACTTAGTAAGAACAAAATTTAGCAATTTCTCAACCCAATGGCATACCCATGCTGGAGATACCGCAACTGCCGCCACAACTGCCACCGCACTTACCACCAGCAACTTGTTCAAGTTCATCCTCAGAAAGTTCACCACTCGTATCAATGGGATCAGGCAGTACAACAGTCAGATCGGCTCCTTGGTTTTCGACAAACCTGAGAACAAAACCCTCTGGTAAATCTTTGCCGATGGCTTCTTTCGCTGCCAGATTAGGGTCAGTTAAGCAAAGTTGGCGAAACTCGCTATCAGTCTGGGCACGTTTGACGACTTCTTGAATCGCCTGTTCAGCTTCTTGAGACGTAATTATTTGACTCATGTTGAAAACTCCTGGGAATAGGTTTGAGGGTATGGAAACAAAAAATTTGCAATTAAATTTATTAGTATCAGCATTTTTTTTGTGTTCCTATCTTCATTGAACTGCTTTTGGTTTTATCGGTCAACCTAATAAGCTCAGGAAAATTAATGATTTTAATATAAATAAATTCAGAAAAAATCAGGATCGCATTTTTGAGAATAAAGTTACCAAAAATTAATCTCATTTTTCAATGCAATGAGTGTAGAGGGGCTGCTAGATCAGCCGATGAAAAAAGTGATAATCAACTTTTAATAATTGCAAACAGGAGTTCACTCCGCCTACTCCACCGCCCCCAAACCCTTTAGCGTGGATCGTTGAGCATCAGTTAAACCTCTCGCCCTC